>CAYLWG010000020.1:0-14902 GCA_964387235.1 uncultured Dehalococcoidales bacterium | reverse complement strand
GTTGGAGTACAGCATCCGCTCGCCGTCCCAGGCGTTTCCCTCGGTGATCGAACCAATAACCGGCGCAGCGTTCTCGAAATTCCAGCTCATGCTTGCTCCTTAAGTCTGGGAATAGTGGACTTGGAAATTGTCGCAAAACTCCCTCTCCTTTGGGAGAGGGTTGGGGTGAGGGGGAAGCTGCTTTGTAGGAAATACCGTTCGAAAGCATCGACTCCGCCGTTGATAGCTCGCCCCTTAACCGCAGCCCAGCTGCCCGGCGAGATCGTTGAAATCTTTTGCGAAATAGTCGAACTCGGGATCTGGTTTAAGGTCAGGTGATTTTGAACTGCCATATTCGTCGGGCCGTGTAACCAGCGCGGTCCGTAGACCGGCACCCATCGCACCTCGAAGATCGCTCGAATGTGCCGCCACCATCATCACTTGCCGGGTCGGCAATCCCAGCAGTTCAGCCGTCCGCCGGTAAACCTGTGGATGGGGCTTGTACTTGCCGGTTAATTCGGCGGAAAGCACCGCATCCCACGGCAGGTTCGCAAACTTTGCCATGTTGGTCAGCAGCGCAACGTTGCCGTTTGATAATGATGCAATGACGTATTTCGACTTCAGTCGAGTCAGGCCGGGTGTCGAATCGGGCCACCCGTCGAGCCGGTGCCACGCCCTGCTGAACTCTGCGATCTCGGCGTCATCAATTTCTGGGAATCGGTAATCTTCGAGCTGCACTTCCAGCCGTTCAAGATGAATCTGATCGACTGTTTTCCACTCATCCTCACCAGCATTGACTCTCGCCATTCCCGAGTGATACCCGGCGCGCCAGTCATCGGCAAACCGGTCCCAGTCAGCCTCAACACCATACCTGTTGCCGAATTCTGCAGCCTGACGAGAAATCGAGGTACGCCAGTCGACAACGGTGCCGAACACATCGAACACCAGCGCCCGAATGTCGCTATCGGTCAACCAGCCCCTCCTGCTCTTTTTTGTCAACATAAGCCGCCTGTGTAACCTATCGAACTGTTACGAATGGTGTCAGAACTTATCGGTTCGATGACGCCAGGCAGTATTCTAGTTGCCCGTACGAGGTTGTCTACTTATCACGAGACAGATTCGCATAATATGCCGGGAGGAACACTGAGCCGATGGCCGATACCAGACGACTTTTTCTAACTGAAGCCAACATAACCGGACTTCTTGATATGCAGCTTGCGCTCGATGCGCTCGACGACGTATTTCGGGCGAGGTCGGCTGGCGAGGTGTGGAACGAACCACGACATCGACTGCCGGTCGGGCGAGGATCGTACAACGTGATGTCGGCAACCTGGCCTGCCCGCGGCATCGCCGGGCTTAAGTCGTATGTTGCCGGGGCAGGCGGAGTTTCGTTCCATGTGATGCTCTACAGCACGAAAGGCGAAGGACTACTGGCTGTGATCGAGGCGGGTCGCATGGGGCAGGTTCGCACCGGGGCCGCTTCCGGCCTTGCGACGAAGTACATGGCCCGTAATAACGCTTCATCGGTCGGGATTATCGGCTCGGGCTACCAGGCTGAAACGCAACTGGAAGCAGTCTGCGCTGTGCGCGATATCACCGATGTGAAGGTCTTTTCTCGTACATCGAAAAAACGCGAAAAATTCGCTGCAATGATGAGCGAACGACTTGGTGTGAAAGTGGAGGCGGTCGATTCGAAAGAGGCTGCTGCCGATGGCATGGACGTGCTGATCGCAGTGACCAGTTCAGTCGAGCCAGTCATAACCGGTGGCATGGTCGAAACGGGTATGCACATCAACGCCGCGGGCAACAATTCGTGGATGAAGCGTGAACTGGATACAGCAGCCATTGTCAGAGCCGATCTTGTTGCCTGCGACGATGTTGACCAAACCCGAATCGAGTGTGGCGAGCTAATGCGTGCGGCAGAGACGGGGCACTTTTCGTGGGAGTCGCTGATACCGCTCGATCAGATCGTGGGTGGCGTGCGAACGGCCCGAATTTCAGACAATGACATTACGCTGTTTGAATCGCAGGGTGTGGCGTTCGAAGACCTTGCAGTCTGCGCCCGACTCTACGACCTGGCGATAGAGCGAGGAGTGGGCACGGAACTGCCGGGGTGAAAAGAGGTCTCACTCGGGATACGCTGAATCGTTCAAAGCAGCAGAGATAACTAAAGGGCAACCGCATTCACTTCGTCGGCGGCCCGACGAGTTGCGGCCCGGAGAGTTAACGAAAAGAAGTCGGGCCGTAATCGACCCGACTTCCATCGTGTTTTTTGTTCTGTAGATCGGTAGAACCGTGCGAGCAGTTTTTACTTTTCTGAGGGCGTAAGTGAATTCGGATCCACTCCCGCATCGCCGCCAGTAGCCACAACAGCAAGCCTCGACAGGTAGTGATCCCAGCCCATCCCGTGCTCGGCAACTGCCCCCGCAAGTTCGGTGTGAGAAAGCACGACAAGCGTCGAGCCATCTTTTTCTTCGAGAGTGATTTCGACCTTTGACGATCCGAGTTGCACCGGGTTTTCTTCACCCTCCCACCCGAATGTGTACACGATCTTGCGGTCTTGTTCGACCTCGACGACCCTGCCACCAGCAACAGTCGTGTCGCTTATTTCGCACCTGTACTCCCCGCCCTCAAATGGCTCGAATATGCAGTTTCGCCCCATCCATTTGGTCATCAGTGAAGGGTCGGTCAGATACTTGAACACCGTCGCCACCGGAGCGTCGATCGTCACTCGCCTTACAAGGCTGGTCGCATCAGTTTTTGAGATCGTCATCGTTAGTCTCCCTGTTTTCACCTTCTGCTTCCACAGCAGCCTTGAGTCGTGCGAGTCGTACGTCCCAGAACATCTCCAGAAACGCTTTTAGCTCGGCCATTCCCGCCACCCTCGTTCGGTACAGGCGCTTTACACCCGACCGTCTTTCATCGACAAGACCGGCCATTTTCAGCACCGCCAGATGCTGGGAGATTGCTGGCCTGCTTATCGGAAAATTCGATGCGATGACGCCAGCCGACATCTCCTGGTGTTGCACAAGTTGAAGAATTTGGCGTCGGGTTGGGTCGGACATTGCTTTGAGTGCGGATTCCACTCATATATGTAAGCATATCCTTACGTAAGTGTCAACTTACGAATAAAATCATCTAATTTTAACCGCAAAAAGATTCCGTTCAGCGCAGCCCAACTGTTCGCGCCGACGCTGTCGCATTGAACTTGCTCTGGTCCGATGGCATGATCGAAACGCGTTTAGTTTTTGCGAAGAACCGAATTTTTCGTCATCTGAATTTGATTCAGGATGCTTCCCACAACAGGCACGGTCAGGACTGTCGATGCCTGAGCTTTCGCCAGTGCTTGCCTTACTCGATAGGGGGCTACATATCGCCATCAGAACGCGAATCTCGACGATACATCCACCGCTAGTTTTCGATCAGTTTTTGACCGGCGCTTCTGCTGGCTCTATGTGAGCCGTATACCGCCAGTCGCCAGTCGGTTTGCCGGGCGCAAAAGCGATCGCGGTAGCGCCGCCCGCAGCCGCTACATCGTCCAGCACCAGCCGCAGGTCGGACTCACCCGATTCGTCGGCTTCAAGCACCAGACTCAGCAGTTCGCGGTTCAGGCTCACACCGCTTTCACTCTTCGCCTTGCGGATAGCTGCGATGGCATCGCATGCAGCCTGGAACGATCCAGCAATTTCGGGATCGGCTACTTTGCTGAACTCATCGACAGTCGGCCACGGTGCCTGATGAATCGACTCGTATCCGGTTTCTTCGGCAAACACCCAACTCCATACCTCGTCGGTTATCGTCGGCACCACTGGGGCAAACAGGCGTAGTACAACGTTCAGGGCAAGTCGCAGTGTCGCAACCGCCGAAGCCCTGCCCACGGGGTCGTCATCGGCTCTCGAACGGCGTTTCAGAAGTTCCAGATAGTTGTCGGTAAACGCCCCCCAGAAGAATTTTTCGGTCTCCTGCAACGCAACCGAAAACTCAAAATCTTCGAATGCCCGCGTTGCACTCCCGACCACCTCTTTCAGTTCAGCAACTAAAGCTTTATCGAGTTCGTTCACTATCGGGCCGTCCTCAGCCGTCTGCGAAAGAACAAACTTGCCAGCGTTGTAGAGCTTCGTGACCAACTTGCCACCGATCTTGAAAATCGATTCGTCATGAGCAGCGTCGGATCCGAGCCTGAACGACGCCGACCAGTACCGCACGGCGTCGGCCCCAAACCGGTCGAGGGTATCGACCGGAGTCACAACGTTGCCTTTCGATTTCGACATTTTTTTACGGTCGGGGTCGAGCACCCATCCCGAGAGAATAATGTTGTGCCACGGCACTGAATCATGGTGCAGCATCGACTTTGCAATCGTGTAAAACGCCCAGGTACGGATGATGTCGTGACCCTGCGGTCGGATGTCCATCGGGAACAGTGTGTCCATCTGGTCATCTTCTTCGCCCCATCTCGCAACTCTCTGGGGACTGAGCGACGAAGTGAACCATGTATCGAAAATGTCGGCCTCACCAACGAAACCACCGGATATGCCGCGCTGGTCTGGCCTATAGCCGGGTGGGGTCATCGTTTCGGGATCAACCGGCAACATGTCTTCTGTTGCAACCATCGCATCGTCGTAAACTGGCTCGCCCTGATCATCGAGCGGGTACCAGACCGGGATTGGCACACCGAAATACCGTTGCCGTGAAATGCACCAATCGACGTTCAGGTTCTCGGTCCAGTTCTCGTAACGCTTACGCATGAACTCGGGATGCCACGTCATCTTGCGGCCCATTTCGAGCATTTGCTCTTTTTTGTCGAGAAGCCTTACGAACCACTGGCGTGTCGTGAGGTACTCGAGCGGGCTATCGCCCTTTTCGTAGTAGCGAACAGGGTGCTGAATCTGTCGTGGCTCGTCCTGCAAAGGCGCACCGTTTCCGGTCGCAGAATTCTCGGGATCGCGCATCAACTCGACTGCGATTGCCTTTGCCGATGGCACGCGCTTACCGATCATCTGCTGATAGTTTGCATTGGCTTTTTCCGGGTTTTCGCTCTGCCAACCGTCTTCGCCGCCAAATTTTCGATCGAGAATTCTGCCGTTTCGGCCCAGTATCTGGCGCAGTTCCAGTCCTTCTTCGCGCCACCATGCGACGTCGGTCTGATCGCCGAACGTGCAGACCATCAGGATGCCTGTTCCCTTTTCAGGGTCGGCCTCTGTGCTGGGGAATATCGGCACTTTCGCAAAGAAACCCGGTGTGACCGCGTGCTTGCCAAAAAGTCCCTTGAACCGCTCGTCGTCAGGGTGTGCAGCAACGCCCACACACGCGGCCAGTAGTTCTGGTCGCGTTGTGGATATCACGAAACTTTTGACCGGCGCATCGTCCTCAAACACGCCGAATTCGATGTCGTGATACGCTCCGCCCTTCTCGCGATCCTCAACCTCGGCCTGTGCGACGGCGGTCTGGAAATCCACATCCCACATCGTTGGGGCTTCGAGCTGGTAGACGTGGCCCTTCTTGTGGAGATCGAGAAAACTGCGCTGAGAAATGCGGCGGCTTCTTTCGTCGATAGTCGCGTATTCATCGCCCCAGTCAATCGAGTAGCCCATTCGAGTGAACGTGTCTTTAAAGGCCACTTCGTCTAATTCAGTCACCACGCCGCACATCTCGATGAAGTTCTGACGACTGATCACAAGCTGCTGGTTTTTCCTTAATTCCAGCCGTGCGCGCTCTGCTTCAACATCCAGATTTTCGATGTAGGGGACGTTGGGTTCGGCTCGCACGCCAAAGTAGTTTTGCACTCGCCGTTCGGTCGGCAACCCGTTGTCGTCCCAGCCCATCGGGTAGGCGACGTTCCAGCCGGCCATGCGTTTGTAGCGGGCTATGAGGTCCTGGTGTGTGTACGAGAAGACGTGTCCGATGTGCAGTGATCCGCTGACAGTCGGGGGTGGGGAGTCGACAACAAACGATCTGTCGCGGGGTGCGTTGGGGTCGCGTTTTCCAATGCCAAGTTCGTTCCAGCGGTTGCGCCAGTGGGCCTCGCGCTCGTTGATATCAAAGCGCTTTGGTAATTCGCCAAATTCTATCGACTTCACTATTTTTCCTGCTCGGCTATTCGTCGGTCTAACACGTCAACTTGTATTTTGGGCAATAAAAAACCCGTCCAATTCAGAGGCCACATATTGGCCTGATCAAAGGACGGGAAACCCGCGGTACCACCTTCGTTGCTCACTGGCTGTTACTTGTATTTGGCCTGTGAACCACTCGTTTGGCTATAACGGGGCCATCGGGCAATCCTGGTAATTTCCCCCGCACGTATTACGGGGCTAGAGTTCAGATTGCCAGCTCGGAGACGACTTCACGGTTTTCGAGGTTCCGGTTCGCACCAACCACCGGCTCTCTCAGACCCTTCGAACACGCTACTACTTCTCGTCGAGGCTGTTTTGATATTGCATCTAGGCTAGCCCGCGGCACACACGATTGCAATGACCAGAACTGGTTTCGGGCCTGCTTCCGATTCGTGAGCAAAGGCAGCAACGGCACTGTCAGAAATTGGCCTCGAAAGTCTTTTAGCTCTTCTTAGCCCTACGCCTGGGCTGAGTCTGCCGCAGCATTTCGTCCGATTGCAGCATCGTCTTTCGGCGGGTGTCGTTCTGTCGCATACGTTCCAGCTTCGCAAGGCCTTTGCGTGTGTCGCTGGCGATTTTTGCAGGGTCCGATTTTTCCATGCGTAACTTGAACAGCCAGTATATGAAGGCGTCTTCTGAACCGAGCGAATGTTCGTCCCGGTGGCGCCATCCCTCGCGCACCGCCTGTACGCCAGATTCAAGCTTGAACACTCCCCAGAGTTGTTCACGGGCACTGCCGTAAAGCATCTCGTACGCCAGCTCCAGCGATCCATCGCTCAGTTGCCGGCCGTTGCCAATCCGGCGGTGACTGACCTCTTCTTCGACCGCCACAAGAAGTGCCTGCTCCACGGTTACTCCGTAGAAATACGAAAGGTGTGCCCTGAACTTGTCCACGCCAACGGCGCGCATGAATTCTGGCTCTTCGAACCCGGCGAACAGGACGGGGTCCAATAGCCATTCCCACAACGTGTCTTCAGGGATCGCCGAACCACACTCGCCAATCAAGCGCTGGGCCAGCAACCGCCAGTTGAAAGCCTCTCCGCCGATCAGGTATTCGAACTTCTCGCCCTTGACATCTTCGTTCGCAAGCGGCCAATCGGCGATTGCCTGCAAGACTTCGAGTTTCCAATCGTTTTCGGCATCACCGATGCAGGATTTCAACCGTGAAATAGCCGCAAGCGCTTCCTCGGTCGTCGTTGCAGGCGACTCAGGTTTCACGTCTTGTTGTTTGCTGTTAACCACGAGAGTTTATGAACCCGTATCGATCGGATTTCGGAAGTTCGAGGAATCGATTCAGGTCTTCGAAGGATAGGGTGTTGATAACACGGTTTTTATTCACCCAGCCCCGGATAGCCGTTTGGACGCCGAACCGCATGTTGCGAAACTGCCACGTCCGGTGCGAGTCGGTGCTAACTGCAAAGATTATACCCAGTTCGACCGCGCTCCTTATGTGATCGGCCTTCAAATCCAGCCGGTCCGGTGAAGCATTTATTTCCATTACCGTACCGGTACGCACCGCCGCTTCCAGCACTGCGTCCACGTCCATCATCACCGGGGCACGGCGTTCGAGCAGGCGGGCGGTGAGATGGCAGATGACATCGACGTGGGGGCTTTCCATTGCGGTAATCACCCGCTGGGTCATCGTCGCCTCGTCCTGGTCCATACCCGAATGGATGGATGCGATGACGATGTCGAGGTCGGCAAGCAGTTCATCGCTATAGTCGAGCGAACCGTCGAGTTTTATGTCCATTTCGGTGCCAGTGAGTAGTTTTATCACTGGCACTTGATCCGGTTCGGGCCGGTCAGAACTCACGCCCGACATGTTTGACGCACTCAAAGCTCGCACAGCGTCGTTGTGCTCCAACAGACGATCAGGTTTCAGGCCGTTGGCGACCGTTGCGCTCGGGGAGTGGTCGGTGATCGCAAGATACTCGAATCCGGTTTTGTGCGCGGCCGCAACCATTTCCTCCATCGGAAACCGGCCATCGGACCAGTCGGTGTGAGAGTGGAGATCACCGCGGATATCTTCAAATTTAAGGATGCTGCTGAAACTGGTCTCGGGGTTATTTTCTGACCCGTTCAACGCAGCTATCTCGATCTCGCCCGAATCTTCACGCATTTCAGGTGGAACGAATTCAAGACCGAGACGCTCATAAACTTCCTGCTCGCTGGTTGCCGCAACTTGCTCACCGGATTCGGCGTTGAACAGGCCAACTGAAGTCAGTTTTAATCCGGCGGCGGAGGCGAGTTTTTCCAGTCTTGTGCCATGAGCTATCGACCCGGTTGCGTAAACGAGCGCACCGGCAAATGCGTCGGATATAACGACCTTGATGGAGAACTTCAGGCCCGATCTATCGGCGAATCTGGCGTTTGATGAGTCGTGGGCCAGGACATCATGTGTGTTGGTAAGCGTGGTGAACGCATCAATGACCGTTGCGAAATCAGTCGGATCAAGAACAGAGCAAATAAAATTGATATCGCCAACGAGTTCGGCACCTCGCCTGATACTTCCCGCCACTTTGATCTGCTCTATTTCGGGACAGCGTGAACCAAGCTCGGCCATCACGCTGAAGGCAACATCTGTCGCCCTGCCAGGCCCGATTCTGCTGCCCTGCTCGATCCGCATGTTCGTGTGGCGAAGAATCGATTGTGAAATCTTATTGCTGATCCTGGGTAGCGTTTGAAACGCGCCTGTCTCTATCGAGGCCGCAAGTTGCTCGAACGAGGAGATGCCGAGGTCTTTTGCCGCGTTCATAGCGGTCTTTGGGCCGATGCCAGGAATTTCGGTGAGCAGGAGGACTCCGTCTGGAACTTCTTCGTGAAGCCGCTCGAGCAACCCCAATTTTCCCGTCCTGACCAACTCTTGGGTCTTGGCAACTATCGCCTCGCCAAAACCCGGTATCTCACGCAGGCGTTCGGTGTCGTCCACGATGTCTCGAAGCTGATACGGCAGGTTTTTGATCGTATCGGCCGCGTTCGAATGGGCGCGAACCTTGAACGGGTTGTCGCCCTTCGCTCGCATCAGCACGGCGATATCGGCAAACACCCTTGAAATGGCGTTGTTGTCCATCGCATCAGGGTATCGGTATCGCGTCCGGAACGTCGGGCACATCTTGAAGTGGGCGCGTGCTGAAGCACTTTATATTCGACCTACCGCCCAAAACGCAGTTGCTGCGACTGGGCCTCGAAGCGCAAACTCCCCGCTCGAATCGGAGATGCACTCGGACATGCCCTACAGTGAAACCGTAGCCCGACCCCTACCCGTCCAGTTTCGCCTGCTTACGCTGAAGCCGTTCGAGCTTGCGTCGCTCGGCACGAGTCATCTTCCTGCCGTCCGGGGTATGAGTCGGTATCTGTGCCAGGCTCGAACCGGCCGCCTGTTGCCCGCCATGCCCGGCGTTCACACTCGCCATCACCGACTTCTGACCGATGACAGCACTTGCCTTCTGGGTCGAAACATCAGCATCGGCCTTCGTCGCACTGACCTCGGGTGCCTGAGCTTTAGGCGGAGGCTGCTGGTTCATAGCGACCCTGAAAATCGTCCTTGCAACAGTCGATTTTATAGTGGTATCAAGAGACGTGAACATCTGGAACGCCTGATGCTTGTAAGCGATTAGTGGGTCACGCTGGCCGGCTGCTTCCAGGCCAATGCCCTGTCGCATGTTGTCCATCGAAGTAAGGTGCTCGACCCAGTGTTCGTCGATTGTCCGCAACATTATCGTGCGTTCGAGTCGGTGAAGAAGATCGGCACCAAACTCCTCGGTACGCTTGTCATAAATCGTGTCGATGACATTTAGGACTGCGTCTTCGACTTCATCGGGCCGCATCTCGTAAACGTCATCCTCTGATGGGAAGGCCTCTGGAGTTGGAAACACCTGCATCAGGTCCCGAAAAAGACCCTCGACATCGTAGTTATCGGCTGCGCCCGTAATCCGTTCGGCAAGTATCGCCCGAAGCTCTTCTTCAACAAATTCGCTGATAGTCGGGCGCAGGTCTTCGCCATCGATAGCCCTGTCGCGCAGTTGATAGATCACGTCCCGCTGTGTGTTCACAACATCGTCGTAATCGACCAGGTATTTCCGAATTTCAAAGTTCTGGCCTTCGACCTTCGTCTGGGCAGTCTCGACCGATTTTGAGATCATCCGGTTCTCAATCGGGACATCTTCCTCCCAGCGGAACATGCTCATCGCACCTTTGATGCGATCTCCCCCGAATCTTCGGATGATATCGTCCTCGGTCGAAAGAAAAAATTGCGTCTCACCGGGGTCGCCCTGCCTGCCACAACGTCCTCGGAGCTGGTTGTCGATGCGGCGTGATTCGTGACGCTCGGTACCGAGTACGAACAGTCCGCCCTTTTTTAAGATATCGTCATGATCCGACTGCCACCCCGCTTCTGAAGCGGTTGTCATAATAGGATTTCCACCGAGAATTATGTCGGTGCCACGTCCGGCCATATTCGTGGCAACAGTCACTGCCCCCGGCTTACCGGCCCCAGCGATAATGCTCGCTTCGCGTTCGTGCTGTTTGGCGTTCAGAACGTTGTGCGGAACGTTCTTTCGCTTTAGCAGATCGGCCAGTAGTTCAGATTTATCGATGCTCGTTGTGCCGACGAGTACTGGCCGACCATCGTCATGGAGTTCGCCGATTTTTTCGGCAATCGCCTTCCACTTTGCCTCTTCGGTCATGTAGATGTAATCGCCGTGATCGATTCGCTGTGCCGGACGGTTGGTCGGTATCTCGACAACTTCCAGCTTGTAAATCTTATTCAGTTCTTCCGCTTCTGTTGTTGCCGTACCGGTCATACCGGCCAGCTTTTTGTACATACGGAAGTAGTTCTGCAGGGTGATGGTGGCGTAGGTGTTCGATTCGCGCTGAACCCGCACGCCCTCTTTGGCTTCGAGGGCCTGGTGAAGGCCATCCGAATATCGCCGACCGGCCATCAAACGGCCTGTAAATTCATCGACGATTATGACTTCGTTTTCCTGCACAACATACTCACGGTCGCGGCCATAGATATGCTCGGCCCGAATCGCGTTTTCAGTAAAGTGTGAAAGCACATCGTTCTCGGGGCCGTAAAGATTCTCTACCTTGAGTTCCCGTTCGATGGCCGCAATGCCCTCTTCGCTCAGGACAATCGTCTTGCGTTTATCCTCGATCTCAAAGTGGACATCGGGAACCAGTTTCTTGGCGAGTTGGGCGAACTTGCGGTATTCCTGGCCCTGCTCCCGCGCCGGGCCAGAAATGATGAGCGGCGTTCGGGCTTCGTCGATAAGGATGTTGTCTACTTCGTCAACAATGGCGTAACTACGCCCCCGCTGCACCCGTCGGTCGGCCTCATCGACCATGTTGTCACGCAGATAGTCGAAACCGAATTCATTATTTGTGCCATACGTGATATCGCACTCGTAGGCTTCTCTTTTTGTGCCCGGCTGAAAGTTATCTTCCGGCAGCCTTACGGGTGGCGCGGTTTCGGCAGTGTCTTCGTTTTCGGAATCGTGCTCGATCTCATCCCCGGCCAGTGGTGCGTCCGGGTTGAATACCCACGAAGAATCGTTCTGCAAGCAGCCAACCGTTAGCCCCAGTGCATGATGTACCGCGCCCATCCACCCTGCATCACGTTTAGCAAGATAGTCGTTGACGGTAATTACGTGTGCGCCCTCGCCGGAAATAGCGTTGAGATATGTGGGCAGCGTGGCGACAAGGGTTTTTCCCTCCCCCGTGCGCATTTCGGCGACTTTGCCCTGGTGTAGAACGATTCCTCCGAGAAGTTGGACATCGAAGTGGCGCATCCCTACGGAGCGCCTCGCAGCTTCACGAACCGCCGCAAAAGCCTCTGGGAGCAGGTCGTCGAGTTCTTCGCCATCCCTGTACCGCAACTTGAAGTCAACGGTGATCTCTTTCAGTTCGTCATCGCTGAGTTTTTCGTACTCGGGTTCCAGTTCGTTTATCTCGTCAACGAGCGGCTGAATTTCTTTCAGGGCTTTTTCGTTCGAATCACCTACGAGTTTGCTGAAAAACTTAAACATATGTTGTTACTGGCGTGCTTACTCTGGCCTCTGGAGTTTTGGTCTCTGGCCGTATACGAGGTCCGGTACTGAAAACGGGTCACCTACTACGGAGTGTGAACAGTTCGCCGACCGACCGACCTTCGTGGATACGCCTTATCGCCTCTCCAAGAAGCGGTGCTATAGAAATTACCTTTATCTTCGAGTCTACTTTGTATTCGGATAAGGGCACTGTGTCGGTTATTACGATTTCTTTGATATACGGCTTTTCTGCCAACCGCTTTGCTGCATCGCCGGGCAGCACTCCGTGTGTGGCGACCGCGTATATGTCGGTGGCTCCCGCTTTGACGATGGCTTCGGCTGCGGAAATCATCGTCCCACCGGTGCCGATTTCGTCATCGAATAGGATGGCTGGCTGACCTGCGACTCTACCTATTACGTTCAGGCTTTCGACGCGGTCTTCATTTCCAAGACGACGCTTTTCAACGATTGCCAGTGGGGCATTAATCCAGTTGGCGAAATCGCGGGCCTTCTTCGTAATGCCAATATCGGTGGCAACTACTACCGGGTTATTGAGTTTCAGATCAAGGAAATAGTCGACGAATTGTGGCATCGCGGTAAGTTCGTCAACGGGCACGCGAAAGAAGCCCTGCACCTGCCCGGCGTGCAGGTCGATCATCACAACGCGTTCGGCACCGGCAGTTTCGAGAAGGTCGGCTATCAGGCGGCCAGTTATCGGCACCCGGGGCTGGTCTTTTTTATCGGTGCGGGCGTAACTGTAGAAGGGGATGACCGCCGTGATCCGACCAGCGGATGCACGCTTCGCCGCGTCGATCATGATCAGCATCTCCATGATGTGGTCATTCACCGGCTCTATAGTCGTCTGCAAAATAAAAACATCTTTCTGGCGAACGTTTTCGAGAATGCGGACGAAGGTGTTGTCGTTACTGAACTTGAATACCTCGACCTGACCAATGTCCTGACCGAGGTAATTGCAGATGTCCTGCACCAGTTTTGGATGCGAGTTTCCGGCAAATATGACGGGGTTTCCGTTCGTTCCGAGCATCAGCCCCCCTTGAACTCCAACCGTCGCTGCAGGCGCGATGCGCCCCTGTTGTCCACATGACTACGCGAGGATAACGGCATTGTCACGGCCGCGGCAGGAATTTTGGTGGGATTTTGATACCCATCGATTAAGAGGAATAGATCGGGCCATGAGTAGATTCGTGACCTGGGAGGCGAAGTTGGCGCGCTGGGTTCGTCGCGACGAATGCAGCACCGTTTAATGATTCAGCCCCCAGGGATAGCACCCGCATATCGCGTGCGCCCCGGTTCGATGCGATGTGTCGGGGTGTCGGGCCACACAGCGTCCGAGCGAAGGCTTGGTGTACGACATCGCAACGTCGTCACCCCGCCTCCCACAGTTCGGCTGCTTTGATTCCGAACTACGATTCCGAACTGGCCAGAACCGGTTTCCAGTGCTTCAGATTTTTCGCTCAGGCTGCCTGCTGGTCGGGCGGCATCGCTACTTCAGTTACGGCGTCCGCATCACCAAAAAGTTTCTTTGCCATCTCCGGCGAAAGATCCTTTGAGAACCCGCATTGCAGGCACTTTAAGAACAATCCGTACATGTCGCTATCGGCGTTAATGTCGCCTGAGCATCGAGGGCACGATTTGAGGTAGAGCATCTCATTCCTCTTCCCTGTGTATTAGTGGCAGGAGATTACCCCAACATTTCCGCCCCACATGTCATCATTTGCGACGTATCCAGTACGTGCTAACACCCAAATTTCTGAACCATTGGTTCCATTTTTCGTGAGCCGACTACAGCAACTCGTCGTAAGTGCCCTGTTTGTATCCGAACACAATTTTTGAGCCGTTGGTCAGGATTGGCCGTCGGATCAACCGTGGCTCGTCGGCCATAAGCCCAACAAGCTCGGCATCCGTCGCTGTCCCACGACGCTCGCGGTAGGGCTTTGAACTGGGGCTTTTCCAGGCGAACATTTCATCGACAGATGATAGTTCGCTTAACTTCTTGATCTCGTCGACCGTCAGCTTATCTTTGAAAAAGTCTCGAAATTCGTACTGTGCGCCTGAATCATTAAGTGCCCGACGGGCCTTCTGACACGTACTTCAACGAGACCAGCAATAAAACTCGAGTTTAAATGACACGCAAATCCTCCAAAATAGTTGCCGCAGTTTTCCACGAATGCCCACCCTATTTGCATACTTAGAGTACGCTGCACCTACCAACAGAGGCATATCGTGCATAACCGGGCTGACAACAAGGGCGAACGCTCGCAAAAACCTCACGGTCGGAAAAAAGCCCGGCGGTCTCCGTTCGCACGCATTGTTGCCGATTACCGTATCGGACACCGCAGCTTCACGAACCTCAGCCTCTACTCTTTCGGACTTTCGGGTGCATGGACAGCCATTGGTTCAGGAATTCTCCCTTTTAAAGTGCTTGAAGCTCTTGAACTGGGTCAAATCGAAGTCCTTGGCTATGCGCTGGATAAGAACGGTGCCCTCGGACTAATTTCGCTGCTGGGGCTAGTTGCTGCTGCCATTATGCAACTTATAGCAGGATCGCTGAGTGACCGCGACTCTCGTCCTGGACGTCGATTGTCATACATGCTGGTCGGTGGCGCCGGACTGGCGATAATCACGATTATGTTCGGGTTCACGGCATCGTTTGTATCCCTGATCGCGATCATTCTTACGATGCAGCTCTTTGGAAACTTTAGCCAGGGGCCTGCTAACGCCCTGATAATCGATCACGTTTCGGAAAAACGGCGCGGTGAGGCCGCA
>CAYLWG010000019.1:0-21421 GCA_964387235.1 uncultured Dehalococcoidales bacterium | reverse complement strand
TTTGTTGCCAATATGGTGGAAGGTCTGTTAAGGCTGGGGCTGTTCGTCGGTTACGTGTGGGTGATCGGCAAGATGAACGACATCAGGCGTGTATTCGGATATCACGGTGCCGAGCACATGGTTGTCCATGCTTACGAGGCCGGTGAACCGCTGACACTCGAATCGGTCCGCCGTTTTCCAGCAGCTCACCCCCGTTGCGGAACATCGTTCCTGATGACGGTAGTTCTCGTTTCGATCATCATGTTTATGTTCTTCCCGCGAGACCCGTTCTGGTTCCTGATAGCGTCACGCATCGTCCTCGTGCCGATTATTGCCGGAATTAGCTACGAATTCATTCGCTATGCCGGTACGCATCAGAACAGCATCTGGATAAGAATTTTCAACTCTCCGAATTTGCTCCTCCAGGATCTGACGACGCGTAAGCCGGACGATGGAATGGTGGAAGTTGCTATTACGGCGATCGACTATGCGATTGCGCTGGACGATGGACGTGCGACCCCCAGCGACGACAAGTCGGTGCCTTCGACTGATCCCTACATGTCGTCAGTCACCGCTGCCGCTGGTGATTCAGACCCACCAGATACTTCACCGGCTTCCTAGCCAGGCATAGAGCCATAGAGCGGCGTTACACGCGAGTGTATTCGTCGAGGGCGGAAAAACTACGCGGGGTTAGCGAGGGCCATCGGGCGATTCTGCCCGCACCGGTTCAAGATGATGGGAATCACCTAGCGTTTGCGCTTTGCGAGTATTTCCCAGACCTGATCGACCGATACCCCGGCAGAGGTAAGCAACACCAAAGAGTGGTAAAGCAGGTCGGCCATTTCGTTTGCAAGGTCATCGCCTGACTGGCTGACCGACGCGATCACAACCTCTATCGCCTCTTCTCCAACCTTCTGCGCCACTCGCCCGGTTCCGGCTTCGAGAAGTTCGGCTGTATACGAACCTTCCGGTTTTTCCTCCGCACGCTGCTTAATCACTTCGAGAAGATCGGCCAGCACCCCCGGTCCGGGCTTTGTAAAAATGTTTTTAGGTTCCACAGATTCTGTGTTGAGAACGCCCGAATCGAAGCATGATTCTGTTCCCTTGTGGCAGGCCGGGCCAACGGGATTGACCTTCACGAGGACCGTGTCACTATCGCAATCACGCTGGACCTCGACAACCTTCAAGTAGTTGCCCGATGTCTCGCCCTTGTGCCACAGCTGCTGGCGACTTCTTGAGTAGAACCAGGCATCTGGCCCTTCAATCGTCCGCTGAAGGGCTTCTTCGTTCATGTACGCG
Source organism: uncultured Dehalococcoidales bacterium (assembly GCA_964387235.1). Taxonomy (GTDB): domain Bacteria; phylum Chloroflexota; class Dehalococcoidia; order Lucifugimonadales; family Lucifugimonadaceae; genus Lucifugimonas. The sequence goes on along the minus strand of CAYLWG010000019.1, from coordinate 20,143 downwards.
TGCATCAACACCCGACCGGACTCGGCGTCTTGAATGATCGCCGGGATCAGCCCACGGTCACTGAACTGGAGCATTTCGAACTTCCCTCGTGCGTTGTAAAGCCGACGAGCCGGGTTTGATTAATCCGGTGTTGCCAGTGCTGTCAGAATTTCCGGAATTGCCGGTAGCAGGTTTGATGGTACGGCACGCACTGTTCATATAGATAACGGATTCGCCACCTGAACCGATCACTGTCAGGAAACGTCCCTTGGGTTATCTGCGATCACAGGTTGCGTTTGCTTGTCGGGGCGAGTGTTTTAGAAATTATCCCAAAAAACATTGGTTGGCGAAGTGAAATTCCTTCTCTCCGGGGAGAAGGCCAGGCATGTACTGAGCTTGTCGAAGTGTTGACGGGAATGTTTTCGACCGCGGCGAAGATGCTTTCGAACGGTATTTCCAATAGAGCGGATGCCAGTTCATCCGGTGCAAAAAATCGACGTTAGCCTCAACTCTGGAAACTACCCGCCGATGTGGTCGAGAATCTCGGAGAGTTCACGGAGATCCGTTATCTCGATATCCGGCGCTGGCTCGCGATCAACCTCAGCGCCATCGCGGTTGATCCACACCGTGGTCGCCCCCGCTCGGTAGCCGCCGAGAACGTCATCAAAAAGATGATCGCCCACGTACCAAGTCTTCTCCGGGCTAACGCCAAGCCCTTCAAACAGGTGCTCGAATGCAGCGAGCGCGGGTTTGTAGACCTGCGCCGACTCCGAACTGTCGATGAAATCGAACTCCAACCCTGAATTTTCAAGCAGTGGCCGAAGACCGTCATCATCTGCATTGGAAAAAACGCCCAGCTTCACCCTGCCCCTGAGCAGTTTCAGGGCTTCTACGGTATCCGGGAAAATTGGCCGGTCGGTCATGTGCATTGCTGCTCGCTCACCCGCAGCGACCGCATCGGCCCCAGAACTGACGCTAACGCCTAGACCGAGGTCATCAAACACGTTCTGGAAGCATTCAGTCCAGGCCTGTCGGTAAGGCTTGAACGGCGGGCTGTTGTAAGGTCGCCCGAGATCGGTGCGTATCTTGCGGAAATTAACCTCGTACTTCCGCCACCTGGTCCATAACTCCTCAGAATCAAGCGGCAACTTCTGGGCCTCGATAATCTCCGCGAACGTAAGTTTCCAATCGTCATGGGAATTATCAAAAAGTGTTCGATAGCAATCGAAAGCGATAGCCTCGGGAAAAACCGGCTGCCCGGCCCCGCCGGAACCATCAGGACGTTCAACAGAACGCAGCGTTACAGCCACAGGCTAAACCTCCCGCATTGGGATGCCACGTTCGGCAAGGTACGACTTCACCTCGGTAACCCGGAGTTCGCCGAAGTGGAAAAGTGAAGCGGCCAGCACTGCATCGGCCTTGCCGGTAACCAGCGCATCGTAAAAATGATCAAGGGCACCGGCCCCGCCACTGGCGATTACCGGTACTGTCACGGATTCGGAAATCACAGCGAGCAGTTCAACGTCGTACCCGGTTTTCTGTCCATCAGCATCCATGCTTGTTACGAGCAGTTCGCCAGCGCCATTTTCAGTAGCCAGCCTTGCCCACTTCACCGCATCGAACGCTGTCGGTCGGCGTCCGCCGTGTGTGTAAATTTGCCACAGTGCCTCCGCCGGAACGTTGCCGTAGCCCTCGATCTTGGAAATCACAGGATCACTGACACGTTTTACATCCATTGCCAGGACAACGCACTGCGAACCGAATTCCTTCGCACAATCCTCGATCAACTGTGGACTGGCAACCGCTGCGCTGTTCACTGCAACCTTGTCGGCCCCGGCTTCGAGCATTCTTCGCATATCGTCGACCGAACGAATCCCGCCGCCAACTGTGAGCGGGATGAAAACCTCCGATGATACTTTTTCGACAACGTCGATCATCGTGTTGCGGTTGTCGGACGATGCCGTTATGTCGAGAAATACAAGTTCATCGGCACCTTCGGCATTGTAAAAAGCCGCGAGTTCAGCCGGGTCGCCCGCATCTCGAATATCGACGAAGCTGACACCCTTGACCACGCGTCCGGCATCGACATCAAGGCATGGAATGACGCGGCGAGTCAACATCGTTGGGTCTCCGAGCTATTTACGGGCGACGATGATGTAGTGATGATGAGTGAGCTGCCTGGATGTTAGCGTTGTCAGGCCGAGCGCTTCGGTTGCGGTACGTAATTCCTGCTGGGCGAGTCGTTTTGAACCTGCAGGCCCGACCTTTGGCTTGCCGTCGAGTGGTAGCCACTCGATGATCGCCATCCACCCGGACTTCTTCAAAAGTCGAAACCCCTCTTTTATAAGCGACTTCGGGCGGGATGCTTCGTTAAGGACATCTGAAAATACAATGCCGTCCAGCGACTCATCGTCAAGCGGAATGTTGTTCTCTTTAGAGACCAGCGTTTCGACATTCCCGAGCTTGGCCTTCTCGGCCTGTTCCACGACGTGTTCCAGCATTTCCTTCTGCACATCGACGGCATAGCAGGTGCCCATGTACAGGTACTTGGCAAGCGCAATCGTCAGGCGACCGGGGCCGGAACCGATATCAGCGACTTTCTGTTCGTTGTGGATCGGCACGAGCGCGATCATCGACTGAGGGTCGAACGTTTCCTCAAGCGTCGGGTGCAGTAAAGATTCCACCCGGTCTAACGAAGTTTTTGTCGGCATCCGCGTCTTTTCCTGGTCTGTATCTGTCTATCTATTTATCTATCGGGCTATTTGTCTGGCTATCGGCGAGCTAGTTGCCGGCAGTAGTCATCGCATCAATCGTTTCGATGGCGCGCTGTAAATCGAGCGCACCTGAGTAAATGGCCATGCCTGAAATAGCACCTTCTACACCCAATTTCGCCAATTCGACAAGATCTTCGATAGAAGCGATGCCACCAGCCACAACAATAGGATATCGCAGGTTCTCCTGTAACTCGGCAATTGCGGCGAAGTTGGGGTGGGTCAATGTTCCGTCTCGACTCGTGTCCGTGTAGATAAACCGGCGAACTCCAAGTTTCACCATATCGTTTGCCAGCTGTTTGGCACATACGTCCGACTGTTCCAGCCACCCGCGGGTCTGCACCATGCCGTCTTTTGCATCTATGCCGACGATCACATGCTCGGGGCCGACCGTTTCGACGGTGGCCTGCACCTCGCCGGGGGTTTCGACGGCTGCCGTACCGAATATCACCCGGTCAACGCCCATATCGATAAGCCGCCGGGCCTCGTCGGCATTTCGAATGCCCCCGCCGAGTTGAACCGGAATATCTACGGCATCAACGATTGCCGATACGGCCTGTGCGTTAGCGCGAACCCCGTCTCTGGCACCGTCGAGATCGACGACATGTAGCCGACGTGCGCCCTGGCTAACCCACCGCCGGGCCACCGCTGCGGGGTCGTCATCGAAGACCGTTTCGCGGCTGTAATCACCCTGTGTCAGCCTGACACAGCGCCCACCTCTCAAATCAATTGCCGGCAGTATTTCCATTTGTTTTGTTTTTTTGTTCTTTTTGGCTATATTCAGACGAGACGTCTGCCCCTCATGGCAAGGGAAATTGATGGTGGGGATGGAGAGACTCTAGCCCTCACGAACCGAAGTTCATCCCTTTCCCACCAGTATAAATTTAATGGCTTGGGCCAATAGGCAAGGGGCTGCGCCTGTAAGTTTCACCACGTCCCGACATTCAAGTATACGAACCGAACAACAAAACTTTAGGGATGCTACTACCGATTAATAATGCGGATTCTGATCGCCCTCATACGAAGAAGACGAACTGTGAAACCATAAGTTTGCCGAGATGTAGGACGAAACCGAAGAAGGTACTGAACGCCTACTCAAAAAATGCCGAGGTGGGCGATACATATGGCAGGCTAATTCAGTGCGTAAAGAGTGTCAGGTTTTCTAATCGGTATTCCGACAAGATCGGAATATGCCTTGTTCAACAGCTTTGTGTCGGTCGTATAGATAGCGTCTACCTCAAGGTGTTTGGCAGTTGCTAAATGAATCGCATCAGCCGATCTGAGTGCCAGTGGCGGTTTCATGACTCGAGCATCACGAATCAATTGCCGGGCGGTCAAAGCGATCCGGCCAAATAGTTCCACGATGTTGACCGCGTCACGGTCGCTCCACAGTTTGTCGATTTTCTCAAGTTCTTCGTTACTAAGTAAACCGGCTTTTTGTTCCTCTATGCTATAAGCCACCTCTACCCTGGAAACGATGGACGTATAGATCGTCAATTGCGGACGAGTACTCGCGCTTTCAAGAACTGTTCTCAGAACAGCAACCCACTCCGGGGTGCCATTGATGTAGTGCAAAAAACAACAGGCATCCCAATAGATTTTGTGCTGTTTATCAGCCATCACGGAACAACCTGATTAGTTCTTCAGGTGACCGCGACCCAGATTCAGGTTTCACCGCTCCTTCAGCTTCCTTGAATTGACCGGGCACCGAATCTTCGCTGGGATCCACACGGCGGATATTCCGAATGCTGATTGGCCGTCCGGTGTTCACCTCACGAGTAACAACACCTTCCACAATGGCAACATGCCCCCAGAGCCCCCGCATTTTTTCATGCAATTCGGAAGACAAATAGCATGAAACAGCTCTGTCGTTCAGCAGGTCGTACAGCGTGAACTTTAGCCCCCCGCGACTCGTGAGGGTTTGGATTCGACCGGTGACAGATCCGTAGCTTTCAGCAAGGGTCGATATGTCGGGGCCGTGATAGTCAGGGCTAGTGACGGTAGCTTCTCCATGCCCTGACTCAAATCGGACAGCACTAATTCTTCCATTGAGAACCCCAATCACCGCATTTAGAGCTTTAACAACGGGTTGTGGATAATTTATATCCTCAGAATTTGCTCGCGCGGTGACGGCGTTGAAGTATTCCCGAGTTAGTTTCTCAACATTGGGTGCGTCAGGGATGTCCTCGGATCCTGCATATGTCATGGACGCACTACCGGCATGTAGATCAGAAACAATCCACTCAATGGAAGATTTTGGGACGACAGCGCGCTGCAACGCAGTCAAAAGCTGAGTAAACCCCGACACAGCGGAAGCAAACTCTTCAGGACTTACGTCGCCCTCAAGCTTGAGGGTGATCGTGTTGTTAGGCATAGCGGTCTCAGTTACACACCGACGTGATGCGCCGGTCAGGCCAGTGTTCTACAGCCGACCATATTCAGAAGCGTCTCGTTGAATTGGGTTACAGCGAAATTGAACGTAGCGCAATTGTACTCAGTCAAACCATTGCCGTCATAGGATAGTCACCTTGGTCGATTGTGGTGATTTGCCGATTTAATCTGGGCTACTTGCTTGCTTTGTTTAGCGAGGCTTTTGCCAGTTCCAGAAAATTTTCGTAAATCTTCAGGCCAATGTCACCACTTTTTTCCGGGTGAAACTGAGTTCCGACAACGTTATCGTGTGCGACCGCCGCGCAGACATTTACACCGTAACTCGTTGTCGCCGCTACGTCGGAAGCACTGTCGGGAATGCAGCGGTAAGAGTGAACAAAATAGAAGTGAGACTTCTGGGGAATTCCAGCAAAAACAGGGTGGCGCGCTGAATCGTCACCGGTGAACACGACCTCGTTCCATCCCATGTGCGGAATCTTCATGCTGGCCCCCAGCGCATCCTTCATTCCTGTCGGGATGATCCGCACGTTACCTTTTATGAGGCCCAGACCGGAAAGCTCACCCTCTTCTGAGTTATCGAATAGCACCTGCAGCCCGACACATATGCACAGAAGCGGTTTCCCCGCTGCTGCAAATTCTTTGACAGGTTCAGCCAGCCCCATTGTGTTGAGGGCTCGCATAACGGAATCGCTGGCACCTACGCCGGGAAGCACTGCCGCATCGGCCGATGCCAGGTCGGCGGGGTCGCTGGTCACCAGTGGGTCGGCACCGACTTTACGCAACGCCTTCTCGACACTGTGAACATTTGCCGCCCGTGTATTTAATATGACGATTTTCGGTTGTCTGCTGTTTTCGGCCATTCGGGAGAGACTGCTCGTTACATTTAGTGTGGTGGGCTGTGAAATAAGCTGGCCCGCTACATTAGCGATAGCGAAACGGGACATCGCTCCAAACGGAGCCTGCGTGATAATTGTAGGTCGAAATCGAACGATTCACCGACAAATTCGACTTTACGCGGGTTTTTTGCGCGAAAGTTCGTTCCGCGCGAGAATAGACTGGTAGTCTCGATAGAGAGTCGAACTGGTCAGGCAGGTAAATTCGATGACAACTATGTCGCCGGAACGTTCGGTACCGATCAACACAATTCAGATTACGGAAAAGGCTGCGAGCAAGGTTAAACAGTTCGCCGCAGACAAAGGCATGGAAAAATTCGGCCTTAAAGTCGCGGTAAAGGGCGGTGGCTGTTCTGGCCTGACTTACGTGCTTGAGATTATTGATGGGCCAGAGTCCGACGATAAGGTGATTGTGTACCACGGTGTCGAGGTATATGTCCCAAAGAAAGCCTTTGTGTTCCTGGCCGGCACGGTGCTTGATTTTTCCGATGGCCTGAACGGCAAGGGGTTCGAGTTCTCCAACCCGAATGCGAAACGGACTTGCGGCTGCGGGACATCGTTTTCGGTCTAGCGTTAGTGTTTGCTCCGGGCGTCGTCGAACGACTTGGTCGCATTTCGGCAGATCACGTTTGTCGCCGGGCGTGCCGAGGCCGCACTTGGGCGACCGCGCGAGCTCCGCGGGGCAGCGTTTGCTCCGGGCGTCGTTGAACGACTTGCCAGATGACTGGCGTGAGCAGGTCGCGTTATGCGGCTCCGCGGGGCACGCCATGGCGTTAGGCTCCGGGCGTTCGAGGCGAACTTGGTCGCTTTCGGCAGATCACGCTTTGCTCCGGTGTGGCATGAGTACAGGCGATGTTAACAGGCCCTGGCCTGCCCCGCGGAGCTGCATAAATGTCGCCCAAGTCCTACGCCCGGCGACTAAAAAGACATGGGTGTAGGCGAAGTTAACAGGCTCTGGCGTGCCCCGCGGAGCTCGCGTCGCCCAAGTGCGGCCTCGGCACGCCCGGCGAAGGAGAAGACTGAGTTGCAGACAGATTCGCAAATTATCGTCAATCCGACGCAACTCGCCGCGCTCGAAAACGGCTGTGGGCTGGTTCGCTGGGAAACCGCGGTAATCGTTGAACACTCTGGCCCCGATGCACTCGATCTGCTCCACCGGCTCACCACGAACGAACTGCTGTCGGTCGCCGTCGGCCAGGCCCGGCGCACAGTTCTGACAACCGACCGTGGCCGGGTGGTCGACGTGTTTCTTGTGGCGCATGTATCAGAAAACCGACTGCTTCTAGTTTCGGACTCCGGTAATTCAGAGAGAGCGATCTCAGCGATCGACTACTACACGATCATCGAAGATGCCGAACTTACCGACCTCTCAAGGTCACACACCAGAATCTCCCTGATCGGCCCGATGGCCGCTGAAATCTCCAACTCGATCCTGGGCCTTGACGTGGAGCGAGGGCATGTAGGCGTTGCAGAGTACGCCGGTGCGCCGGTGGCCGTGATCTCCGATACTTCGCGAGGAGTCGAGTGGATCGACATTGTCTTAGATAGCGACACAGAAAATTCAGAGCATGCTCTGGAAGCTTCACTCGAATCTGCCGGGGCGGTAGCGGTCGATCCCCACAACTTTGATTTGTACCGCATCAGTCACGGAATCCCTGGACCAGACCGCGAATACGGCGACCACACCAACCCCATCGAATCGGGCCTGCTCGATTTAATCGACTTTGAAAAAGGCTGTTACGTCGGGCAAGAAGTCGTTGCGCGCCTCGATGCCTACGACAAAGTTAAGCGAAACCTGAAAGTGCTGGAAAGTGAAGAACCGCTTGATGGCGCTATGCCCGTTCAGCTTCTAGCAAGTGGAAAACCAGCTGGCATCATCACCAGTGTTTCACCCTTAAAAACAGCAAACGGAGCCTATCTGGGCCTCGGGCTGGTGCGAAAAGCGTTCCTCGCGCCTGGGACGACACTGGAAGCCGAGGCTGGTCCGAATTCCAACAGAATCACCGTCAGAGTCCGATAGCGGTTGGTTCCCACGCGCCCTATGCGCCCATGCGGGTTAACCGGGATAGGCGTGCAGCTATCTAAGCTGGATCATTTCGCCGCCATCGACTACGATTACCTGACCTCGGATCATATCGGCATCTTTGCCGCAAAGCATTGCTACAACATTCGAAATATCTGCCGGTTCAATGGCTCGCCCGGCAGGTGTCGACCTGGCAGCTACTTGCTTAATTCCTACGCCATCAATGTCAATATCATCGGGAAACGCGTCCAGTGCGCCGGTAAGTACATAACCGGGTGAAACGGTATTTACCGCTATCCCCTTTTGGCCCAGTTCAACCGCTAGGTACCTCGTAACAGCTTCGATGGCTGCCTTTGAAACGCCCACGGCGAAGTAGGCCGGTAGCACACGGCCAGCTCCTGGACTGGAGATATTAATTATCCGGCTACCCTCTGTCATCAGGCGGGATGCGGCGATCGATAACAGCCACGGACCACGTGCATTAATGTTCATGGTCCAGTCCCAGTGCTTTACACCAAGATCGGCAGCGGGCCGCATTACCCCAGACGCCGCATTGTTAATCAGGATGTCCATGCGACCGAACCGGGCTTTGAACTTTTCGATCAGGGATTCGACCGCTTCTTCATCGCCGACATGGGCTTTGAAACTGACGCACTCGATTCCCAGAGCTTCAAGCTCTTTTATCGTCGCCCTGGCGGCTTCATGGTTCTTCAGGTAGTTGATGGCGACTGCCGCACCACGTTTGCCCAGCTCGATGCTGATGGCCCGGCCAATGCCGCGCGACCCACCGGTCACAAGCGCGATCTTGCCTGTCAGGTTCTTTACCGGGACATCCAAACTATTTCCTGCCGTGCTTGATTCACTCAATGTAACTATTCGACCACCCGGCGTTCAGGCGCCATTCAGTGTCGACCGATCATGAAAACAGTTTGTTATATAGCCATCCCACCGTCAACACGGATGATATCGCCGGTCATGTACTGCGCCTCGTCGGTGGTGAGGAACACGATCATCGGAGCCACTTCGTCGGGTTCACCAAACCGTCCCTGCGGAATCCACGTCATAACCGTATCCCGTTGTTTGTCCGATATATCAGCGGAAGTGGCGGTGTAAATATAGCCCGGACACACGGCATTTACGGTGATGCCACGTGTTGCCACTTCTTTGGCGATCGACTGTGTAAATCCGAACACAGCGGCCTTTGATGCCGAATAGTTCGATTGCCCGATGTTTCCGCGCATACCAACCACAGACGAGATGTTTACGATTCGGCCCCAGCGCCCCTTGACCATGCCCGGCAACACTTTGTGTGTGCAGTAGTAAGTGCCGAACATGTTTACCTGCATAGTGAACTCGAATTGCTCGTCCTTCATCCTCAGCAGCAGGGCATCTTTTATGACACCGGCGTTGTTGATAAGAATTTCGATGGGCCCGTGTTCTGCCACGGCAGCGTCGATCATTGCAACGGCACTTTCTTTAACGGAGATATCCCCACCGACGGCGATGGCCGTGCCGCCAGCTTCGCGTATCTCTTTGACGACCTCTTCGGCCTCGTCGGGATGTGTGTTGTAGTTGACGGCGACACGATGCCCGTTCGCTGCCAGCCGAATTGCGGTCGCCCGTCCAATTCCGCGAGATCCTCCCGTTACAAGCGCACTGCGTGGCGTATTACCGCTCAATATTTAACCCTCACGATGCCCTGCTTTTCACACAGGGCGGCTAATTGCTGACTTCCGCTCTAATTCTGTCGAGTTCAGCCTGCTGTGCACCAATCAAACCGGTGCTAACTACATATTTTGCGGTCCCAATAGCGTTTGCTACCGCGTTGACGCCCGACGCACCATGGCCGACGATTGCCAGGCCGTTAACCCCAAGCAGCGGGCCGCCACCGAACGCTTCGAGAATGTTCATTCGCTCGAAAATCGCCTTTGAAAGTTTTTCACTTTCCTCGGTTTCACCAAGAACTTCTTTCACGTGACTGACAACTGCATCGCCGAGGCCTTCTGTCAGTTTGAGAATTACGTTGCCAACAAAACCGTCACACAACACGACCTCGGCCTTGCCCTTTGGCAGGTCGTTCGGTTCGATGTTTCCGATGAAATTCAGGTCGGTCGATGCCAGTAGTTCTGTTGTTTCCTTTACAAGGGCGTTGCCTTTGCCCTCTTCCGACCCAACACTTAGCAGGGCGATGCGGGGATTCTCGTTCCTGTAGATTAACTTCGACATGATATTGCCAAGAGCGGCAAAATCTACCAGTAGCCGCGGGCGGGTATCGACGTTGGTGCCGAGGTCGATGATTACCGTGTTTGGCGCGTAACCGACTACCGGGCCGCCCAGCGCACCACGGTCGATACCGTCGAGTGTGCCATAGACAACCGTGGCTGCTGCGATCGAGGCACCCGTCGAGCCCATGCTAACGAACCCGTCAGCTTTACCGGCCTTCACCACGCCTGCTGCCACAAATATCGATGCACGGGGTTTGGAACGGTAAGCGAGAGCCGGGCTTTCACTTTCGTTAACTACACCCAGCGCCGGAACGACCTGTACAAGCTTTTTGGCCGGGTCGTCGAACTTATCGAGTTCTGACTCAATCTCCGCCCGGTCACCAACAAGGGCGATAGCGACCCCGCCCCGGCCAATAGCTCTCAACGCCGCTGGGACTGTGACCGCTGGACCGTGGTCTCCGCCCATCGCATCGAGAGCTATTCGTGTTATGCCTTCGGGAATTCCTGTCATTGTTTAGTCCGGCTCACTGGCCCACTGGCTTGCTGATACTCGAGCAATACCTCAAAACATATTTCAGAGCGGTAGTCATTTTATTCCAACGGCACGCTCGCCCGCCCGGTAACTGCATCCGTACCATCGGGCTTTTTGCAACCCACAGTGCAGGTCACAACCCGTATATCGCCCGTTTCACCGCTAATTACATCAATAGAGGTTATCTTTCCATACGTGATAACCGTCTCGCCGGGGAATATCGGTGCGCTGAAACGCACTTTTAACTTTCCCCCCGAATGCCATGTGTCCGGAAACTCAATTGCCAGTATTTCAGTAACCAGCGCGAGACTGAGCATACCGTGCGCGATTCGTGTGCCGAACGGGGTTGCAGCCGCGTAGTCCTCGTCGAGATGAATGGGGTTGTGATCGCCCGATGCGTCGGCGTAGGCATTCACTCGTTCCTGTGTTATCAGACGCTCGAACCCTGCGAATGTATCTCCTACTGTCCAGCTGGTAGCCTGGTTGGAAATTTCCTGACTCACTGGGAAGGCTCCCCGGTAACGATGATAGTGGTCGAAGACGTGCCGATTTCTGTTCCTGCCGCATCGGTGTACGAAACCGCTATTGTGGCGAAGTGGTTGCCGCGCCGGATGGAGCTCGCAGAAAGCCTGCCGTTCGCCTCGACCTTCTCGCCGATCTCGATTGCCCTGGCCCAGCTAACTTCCTGCCCGGCATGAACTGTCTGCAGCCCGCCAGTGAAAAGTCCCAGATCGTTGATGAGCTCGGTCAGTGCTGCTGCGACCACCATTATCGGGGCCAGATGATTGCCGTAGTCAGGCGATTCATCGCCCCCGACAGCTTTTGCATACGCATCGGAGCGTTCAGCAGGAATTGTGACGTCGTACGGGCCAAACTCATGCCCAACTTCGGCGGTTGAAATCAGAGGGTTGGTCAATCGGTATTCTTTGGAAAAGGGCGGCAATCGAAATCGGCTGCCAGTGCTACAAAAACGCAGTCAACGCATTCTAAAGTAGCCCTGCCCGGCAGTCAGGGATTTCGTTGAAAAACAGGCGAAATATGCACGGATCACACCCCCGACGTTGTGCCACCGCCACGCTGCATTGATATCGCCTCGTCAACGAGCGTGGCCGCCAGTTCGTAGGCAGTTGGGTTACGGAAATCCAACTGTGAAATTGCCAGCACACGGTAAAGCAGCCCCGTTGACACAAGCCCACTGTTGCTCTGCCCCAGCGCAGGGAGTTTAATCGCCATCGCTTCCGATATGGCGACGGCCGCATTCATTCCGCTGCGGTTCAAGTAAACGCGGGTGATTACACGCCCCTTGTGGGTAACACTGACACCGCTTTTGTCCTGGTTCAGTTCAACACGCAGATGAGAGCGTGGCCGGTCGATCAACCTGTAGCCGTATTCAAGTGCACGTTTTCTGGAAACAGTCACGATAAGCCGCCAATCGTGGGCATAATCATCATCACTAAGCTATGAACTGCTGGCGAAGGCACCAAAATCACGTTCGTTCGTTCTAAAATCATCTGTGAATACTCCGAAACTACGGCATGCAAGTATAATCTCGGGCCGAAAGCGACCGAAAGTGTTAGCGATACCGCAAGAGCGAACATGGTGGCAAATTGAACCTCAAGGGTAGGGTGGCGGTGGTTACCGGCGGTGCAACTGGCATCGGGCGTGCAATTGCACTGAAACTGGCAAGTCGTGGTGCGGCTGTCATGATCGCCGATATAAATATTGAAGCCGCAGCAGTTACGGCAAACGAGGTTGAAGAAATCTCCGGAGGGGCGGCTGCTTTCCTGACCGATGTTACAGACGAAGAGAAATGCCAGGAAATGGCGGCGGCAACAGTCGATACACTCGGCCCCGCCGACATCCTCGTAAACAATGCTGGCATTGCCGGGGCACCAGGGTGGCAAGAACGTTCTTTTTCGACTGAAGACGACTGGAAACGGACTTACCATGTGAATGTCATTGGCATGTCGAACGTTACATCTGCGTTCCGGCCGCAGATGACTGAACGCCGCTCTGGTCGCATCGTGAACCTGGCGTCAATCGCTGGCAGAGAAGGCCGCCCTGCGATTCCCCATTATTCGGCATCGAAGGCCGCGGTAATAAGCCTTACCCAGGCTACCGCGCTCGAACTGGCGCGGTTCAATATCACGGTGAACGCAATCTGCCCCGGTCTGCTCTGGACCCCTATGTGGGGGCAGGTCGGCGATCGGTACGCACGAGATAATCCCGCTTACAAAGGGATGAGCGCCCGACAGGTTTTCGATACGATGATCGAAGAGCGAATTCCTATGAAAAAAGAACAGACACCAGAAGACGTGTCCGACGCAGTGGCGTTTTTCGTTTCCGAAGGTGCGAAGAACATTACCGGCCAGGCGCTGAACGTCGATGGTGGTTTCTTCATGCGATAACGAGCCGGTGTTTTTGATGATTTATCGAATGTTTTTACAGGCGAATTGAAATGGACTTCGAGGGAAAAACAGCAATAGTCACCGGTGCCGCCACCGGAATCGGTCGCGGTATCGCGCTCGAATTGGCCCGGCGCGGCTCGAATGTGATTATCGCCGATCTCGACGAAGAATCGGCACGCGGTGTGGTCTCCGAAATCCAGGCAGGTGGGGCCGCTGCCAGCTTTTGCGAGACCGATGTTACCCAGCAGTGGTCGACCGACGACATGGTCGAGGCGGCACTCGACGGGTACGGCCAGCTCGATGTACTCGTGAACAATGCTGGTGTGGGTGGCGCACCCGGATTTACGACTCGAACGACGCCGAATGTTGACGACTGGCAGGCCACGTTCGATGTAAATGTGTACGGGATAGTTAACGGAATCCAGTCGGTCGAGAAATACATGACCGACCGCGGCTACGGCAAGATCGTCAACATAGCATCAGTCGCCGGGCGACTTGGCCGCCCGGGGTTCGCATCGTACGGGGCATCCAAAGCCGCCGCGATAAACGTGTCGCAGGCCTGGGCTTTCAAGCTCGCCCCACACGGGATAAACGTCAATGCCGTGTGTCCCGGGCTGATATGGACCCCGCTGTGGCATAGCATCGGCGAGTGGCGCAGCGCGACAGATGAGCAGCACGCTGGCATGACCTCAAGACAGGTATTTCAGCGAGCAGTTTCGGATGTGGTGCCGTTGGGCCGTGAACAGACGCCAGAGGATGTGGGGCACGCGGTGGCTTTTCTGGCGTCCGACAGCGCAAGTTCGATTACGGGCCAGGCCCTGAACGTAGATGGCGGAATACGAATGAACTGACGCTCTGTGGCGTCGTTTCGTGCAAGAGCTACACGAGCCACGAGCGATCAGGCGTGCCGCTCCGTGAGCCTGAGCGCAGCGTGTTCCCCAATGTCTCAAAGAAACAGGAACCGGTGCCTGGCTTATGCCTACCCGCCAGTGATTCCCAGTGCTTCGTTAGTCATATCGGTAAGAATGCTGTCCAGCGTTTCGCGTGTGTTTGGGCCGATAACTTTCCGAATAATCTTGCCTTCAGCATTCACGAAGTATTTTTCAGGAATGCCTGTCACTCCAAACTCTACGGCTGTCAGTCCCGACTCATCGATTACGTTGACGTATTCGATTCCGTTCAATTCGATGAAGTCGCGCACCGGACCTTCGGTGTCCCAGATCGCTATACCGATGAACTCGACGCCCCTGTCGCGCCACACCCTGTAAGTTTCGGCCAGGACCGGGCCTTCCGCCCGGCAGGGAACACACCACGACGACCAGAAGTCGATCATTACGATCTTGCCCCGATAGTCCGCGATCGATATCACCTCGCCAGATAGCGAAACCAGCTCGAAATCGGCTGTCGTGTTAATAGACAGCGCAATTTCACCGAAAGCGTCGTTCACTCCGGGCCTGCCGGGCTGACCATCGTTCTGAATCACACCCCATATCAAAAGGGCGAGCACGAGCGCGACAGGTACTCCAACTCCGATAAGAACTGAGCGTCTCTGGCCCAAAATTTGCTACTTTTCCGGTTCTTCGGATTCGCCGCTGTACTCTGAATCCTGTTCAGAATCCTCTTCTTCGAGTTCCAACGCCAGTCGTTTTAGTTCGTCACGCCGATCGCGATAATCATCTTCATCGATCTTGTCTGTTTCGAACTCCTCATCAAGAGAGGCAATCTCGGCAACTACGTCGGCTCGGCTTTTGTAATCCTCGTTGTTATCGTCGTTCTTGCCAGTATTCTTGCGTGAAGAAAACATGGCGTATCCAAGAATCCCGAGCAACGCGATTCCAACGACCCAGATGATTACGATCACATATGAGCGGCCCTGCAAAAAATCAGACAACGCTTGGATGGGCGTTGGCTGTGGCATCCCTGAAAAGGTAATTTCGATTTCGTCGCCAACAGGGTAATCCTTGCCTTCAACGGAGTTGAACACGCTATCGGTGACAACGACGGATTCTACTGAGCCGAACCCTTTACCAGCGATTGCCCCTCCGCCATCGGGTAATAACACCCGTATCTGATCGGCCCCGTAAGGCAGTTTGAGAGTAAATTCGAAGCCATCTGCCTCATAGCCGATTATGTAACTCAACAAAATGGAGGCGTTACCGGGAGGGATGGGGTTGGTCATGGCGAACCCGGTGTTGATTTCAAGGATGTTGCCAGCGGGCAGTTCAGATTCGACAGAAAGATCGGTGAAACCATCTGGCAGGTTGAAGCGCAGCAGGTCTAACCCGGTCAGTCCAGGGTCCTCAAGGTCTGGAATCCACACCCTGTCACCACTGTTGCTCAGGTTGATTACCGTCAGAATGCCTGCCTGACGAGATCGCTTATCGATGGTCGGAATCATCAGCACGTAAGACCCAATCGTGATGTCCTCGAGCGAAGTTGTCTGATCGTAGATCGTCAGGCGTATGTTCGACCAGTCATCTACGGCCGATAGATCGAGCGAGGGAGTGTAGTCGCCGGCATTCGCAACGACGCGAAAAGATACGCCAGGGCCGGAAATAAGATTCCCGAAACCGAATGTGCCGTCTGCGGCCACCTTTGTCGTTTCCTGCTCGATTATCTGGCCTGCCGTATCGTCGACCGAAAGCAGCAGGACTTCGAGATCAACCGGAAGGACACCGCCATCGGTTCCATTGACTACTATTCCCTTGATTTCGTTTTGGAACGACTGGGCGTTCGCCGTTTGCGTTCCGCTAAAACCGCCGGGGCCGATGAGACCGAACGCGATAACTAAGAAAAGCACAAGAAACCGGGCAGCCCGGCTCGGCGGTATATTTTTGCCGATCAGTGCGTGGTGACGGTTCATCACGATATGTCTCTATCTTCTGATGATCGGGCGGATTCTTCTCGCATACGGGAAATCTCTTGCTCTAGCTGTTCGTCACGGTCTTTAACCGGGCCATCTGGGCCTGATTCTTTCCGAAGCAATTTTGCGGCTGTAAGGCGTAACTGATCGAGCTGTAACTGATAGTCGGATTCGATCAGGTCGCCCGACGTGTTGTCGGCTTCCAGATCACTTATTTTGCGATAAACGCGCATTCGTTCGGCACGAAGTTTTTCGCGGGTTAGGAACCTTTCTGGTACCAGGCGATATCGCTTCGACCCCAGAAACGGGTACGCGATAACAGCGACAATGACCAGTGCAAGCAGGGTTCCAGCGGCAATTGCCATCAAACTTCCCCGGTCGCCAGGGCTTTGGTTTTGGCTTTGGTTTTACTTCTGACTGGCCGGCGTTCTACCGAAGGCTGGGGCCATAAAGCCACCATAGTACCCAGGATGAAAAATGGCCCCGAGGCCCACAACCACCACGCCAGCGGGTTAATACTCACAGCAAGGGAAACTCGTCCGTCGGACAGGAAGTCACGGGGGATCACATACAAGTCTTCGACAACCGTCGATAAAATGCCCGATCTCACCGACGCCATATTGAAATTGGTATAAAAACCATGCCACGGTTGTATCTGGCCGATAAGTTGGTCGTTCGGCCTGCGAGTACTGTCTTCGAGGGTAAACCCGTCGGACCCCTGTGTGCGGGCAACGGCAACCTCATCAGAGTAGTCCGCGGGGTCGATACGGTAAATCGACATGTCGGCCCACTGCGCGAGTCGGTCAGCTCGGTTCGCACTGCCGTTATCCACATACTCAATCCGGTAGTTGTCGATAACAAGACTTTCACCTAGAGCCAGTGCTCCGTCGGTGCGCTGCTGGTAGAAATTCGTACCGATGATCCCCAGACCCAGCATCAGAATCGACAGATGAACAATGTAGCCGCCGTGTCGGGGCCGGTTGCCGTTCACAAGCCGCCACCAGGCCAACGCCCAGTGATCGCCTTTCTTGTGCCGGGCAACAGTCCCCCGCCACCACTCTTCCATGATTGATGCAGCCACGAAGGCAATGACCCCAAACGATAGGATAGCGATAGGCCGTTTTACGTCCAGGGCCACCAGCAGCACGATCGTAAGAAGACCTAATAGCTATCGGCCACATGAACCAGTGCTTGAGCGAACGCGCCGAAGCCCTGCGCCAAGGCAGCATCGGCCCCACGCCCATCATCAAAACGATCCCGAGCAGAATAGGCCCGTTTGCGCGGTCGAAGTAAGGGGCTGAAACGCTCACCGAAACATCCCGTGCCAGATCGGAAAACAGTGGGAACACAACGCCCCAAAGAGTTACCGCCATCACGGAAAGTAACAGGAAGTTGTTTACCAGGAACGAAGCCTCGCGCGATAAAAACGATTCCATAGCGCGGTCAGATTTCAAATGAGGCATTCGCCACAGGAACAGCCCGAACGCAAAAAGCAGGCTCAGGAGCATGAAAGCGAGAAATATCATTCCGAGGGTTGATGAGGCGAACGAGTGGACGCTAACTACCGGCCCGCCACGGTTTATGAACATTCCAAGTTGTGCCAGCACAAAAGCGATGTTCAGCAACGCCACGTTCCACATCCGAAACATCCCCCGACGCTTCTGGACCATGATCGAATGGATAAAAGCGGTGAGCACAAGGAACGGCATGAGTGCAACGTTTTCGATCGGATCCCAGGCCCAGTAACCACCCCAGCCGAGAATCGTGTAGGCCCACCAGGCCCCTATCAGCATCCCTGTTCCGAGCACCCCCCAGGCGATAATTCCCGAAATTCGGGCCACATCGACCCAGTCGTCGCCATAATTACCCGAGATCAGTGCCCCGGAGGAAAAGGCGAACGGAATGGTTATGGCAATAAGGCCGCCCATAAGCAGAGGCGGGTGGCTGAACATTCCGGGGTGGGTGAGTAGTGGGTTAATTCCCTGTCCATCGGCTGGAATTATGTCGAGCAGTTCGAACGGACTCGCCATGAACGACAGGACGACGAAGTAAAAAAGCTGCACTGCCGCAAGAATTGCGATGGTCCACGGCATACTGCGGGCCATGCGCTTTGGCGCAAACCAAACGGCAATCGCCGACATGACACTGAGCGCGAGAAGGAGATAAAGCAGCGATCCTTCGTTGCCTGCGTAGAACGCCACCCAGACAAATGCACGGTCCATGAGCGTATTCGAGTGATCGGCAACGTACCGTATGGAAAAATCGTTCTGAACAAACGCGCTAATCAATGCCGCCGATGCTACCGCCGCCGAAAGAGTCGTCATGTAAATTGCGCGGCGGGCGCTCACGATCAGTGCTGGAATGCCAATTTTCACGCCGACTACTGATCCAACCGCAGCGTAGACACTGAGCGCCATCCCAAGCAAAAGGGCCATAACTCCGAGATCGGCCATCAGGACGCCGCCTTTTTTTCAGGTCCCGGGTTTTTGGTCTTCACGCTTTTGATACCTGGGCTGCTGGTTTTCGCCTCGTGAGGAATCGACCCGTCGGGTAAACCCAGATCCTGATCGATCCGCGCAAGAAATTCCGAAAGATCAGCCCTTCCACCACCGGCCGAAACAGCTACCCGGGCGTGCGACCTTTTCAGGTTTCTTATTGTCAACAGCGCGATCCCAATTCCGCCGAATGCTATGAAAACCGGCACAATCCATGCAATCAAGTTAAAACCACCACCCTCGGGCGAAGCAAGTATTTCCTGACCGTACCGGGCCACGAAGTACTCTTTTATTTCAGCGTTTGTGTTTCCCGAATCGAGTAGATCCCTTACCTTCGCTCGCATGTCTTGGGCGATCTGTGCATTCGATCCGTCGATCGTCTGCCCGCTGCAAACCGGGCAGAGCAACTGACCGGAAAGTTGGTACAACCGCTGCTCAATGGTGATGTCTTCTTCGCGGATGCACGCGGCTGTCGCCGCGACCAAAAGGAACATCAGCATGAAAAACAAAACGGCAGAACGTTTTTTCGGGAGTACACGCGATCCGACCGGTATGAGCGGAAACCGGGACGCCATTTGAGCTTTACTTTCCCCGTGCCAGGGCCATGTGCGGCGGAAAAATGCCACACAATCAAGAACGACTTAACGGCTAAGGCCGGTCTTATCGTCAAATATGTAATTCACGATGTCTCTGATGTCTTCTTCCGACAGTAGCTTTCCGAACGGAGGCATCACTCGACCACCCGAAGTTACAAACGCCACCATGGTGTCGCGTGCAGTCAGGCGGTTGGCCGCCGAGTCGACCAGGTCGGGTGGAGCTGCGTAGGGAGTCCCGTTGTTCGTTGTCGCATAAAAACTGGCGGTAGAGGTCAGGTGTCTGACAATTTTACCATCACCGAGACCCGTAATCCCATGGCACACCGCGCAGTTGACCTGATAGAGATTGTCCGCCACTGCCGGGTCGTAAGGCCGCTCTCGCTTATCCGGAACGTTGAGCACCTGATCGGGATCACCGACCGACGCGAACACTACTGATTCGGCAGGTGGGGCCAGGCGCGGCGGTTCCTGCGACTTGTACGCCTGTGAGTAGTGCATTTCCGAGAAGATCTCAACCGGGTAGGTATTGGTCTCCTGAACAGCACATGCCGAAACCGAAACGGCCGCGAGCGAAAGCAGCGCCACCATCAATAAAGTGCGGCGGCTGAACATTGACTTGAAGTTCGCTGGGAACGCAATCATGAAGCGTGCTTGATCTCCAGAGCCCCGGCCTTGTTGAATACACTCTCAGCATCAGCTATTCGTGAATCATCGTCGAAAGTTATAACCACGCCTATCCAGCCCTCGGTGATTCTTGGGTCGTAGATACCAGGCTTCATATTCGGGAGCCGAGATTCGAAAATGATGCCGATCACCGACGATATTACGGCCGAGAGCATTGTCATTTCGTACATGATGATTAACATCGCGAAGATCGACAGAATCGGCTTACCACCGGTTACGACCGGGTACGCCAACTGTGTCGCCGCTGTCAAAAACAGGGAAAGCGTTAAGCCGATAATTGCAC
>CAYLWG010000018.1:0-21477 GCA_964387235.1 uncultured Dehalococcoidales bacterium | reverse complement strand
GTGCGTCGACTAACTACTTGATCTCTTTGAGCCTCTCAACCAGAGGCCCCCATACGTTCTCTGGGACCAGGTCCGACACATTTGCGCCGAGCGCAGCCACTTCTTTCACACGAGATGAACTCAGGATCTGGAATTCCAGTGCGCTGAACAGACAAATCGTCTCCACGTCTTCAGCCATCCTGCGGTTCATAAGCGCCATTTCACTTTCGTACTCAAAATCACTTGTGATGCGAAGCCCGCGAATAATCACCGTCGCATCGACTTCGCGGGCGAAATTCACCGTGAGGCCCGAATACGCCATCACCGAAACATTCGGTAAATGCGCCACTGCTTCGGTAAACATCTTTATCCGCTCGTCGATAGAAAATAACGTGCCTTTTGACGAGGATTCGACCACCGCAACTGTCAGGAGATCGACCGTTTTCGACCCCCTTTCAACGATGTCTATATGTCCCTTAGTCACCGGGTCGAAAGTGCCGGGATAGATCGCTTTTACCACCTATTTGCCCCCTGACGCTGACGATGCAGATTTACTCACGGCTGCATAGACCGACACAGCAGAATCTCCATATCTACGGAGCTTCGATAATTTCAGGCCGGGCAAAGTATCGGGCAGTTCAGTCATCTTCGAGTGTTCGAGAAACGCGATGGCATTTGGTGCCAACAGCCCGGCTTGATCCACTCGCGAAAATAACGCTTCAAATTCGTTCAGGTCGTACGGGGGGTCGGCAAAAATCAAGTCGAACTCACCCCGCAGTCTTCCGACTGCCTGAAGTGCCGTGCCTTTTTGAACAGTTCCTTGCATTGCCAGTCCGTACCGTTCCAGAGTCTTAGAAATTTCGTTACATTGCCGGGCGTTTCGCTCGATGAATACGGCACTTTCGGCACCGCGCTGCAGTGCTTCAATCCCGAGTGCCCCGGTTCCGGCGTAGATATCGAGAACACGAAAACCGTTTGGGCCAGCGGGGCCGAGCATCGAGAAAATCGCTGACCGCACCTTGGATGTGGTCGGCCTGAGAGAACTCGCACCGGGTGTTCGCCTGAAATCTGAACCCGACGACCCTCGGCGCTTGCCTCTCTTCGCGCTTTCGACCCGCACCTGTATCCCTCGATTTTCTTTTTTTGGTGAGAACCGATTATTCACGAAAAACCGGACAATCGACCATCGTCGGTTGTTACAGGTTTCGAGTGATTCGACTGGAAGCACCAGTTCGGGCCAGTGAGCGTGTGTGGCTAATTCCATCCCTCAGGAAGCCAGATATGAACGGCCAGCCAGCCAGAATCAAGGAGCATGCTGTCCGATTCCCCGACCCCTGCGGAGGGCGATCATGTAGTTGAGTCCGCCAGTGTAGAATCGGAACCGTGGCAATCAAATTCAAAATTACGCGCACAGGAATCCGTCGTTCTTGGCGTATCTGGGAAAACACAGACGCAGCAAAAGCCTTATGGGAAACAATTCCATTGTCAGTGCGAACATGGCTCAAAAACGGAGCCAAGCTCGTGATTTTGCCCATTCTCGCTGGTTGGATTGCAGTAGCCCAAAATTGGTGGTTGCAAAATTGGGCCGACATTCTCGTTCTGTTGGCAATCATTGGTGGCGGAGTACTCGTAAATTTCTTACTTTTCTTCGTTGTTCCCTGGTTGCGAAGAAGGCGCGAAGGCAAACCACGAACCGCCATCCCTGTTGCGCCTGATTTTTCATCAGATAACGGAGACATCCGAGTACAAATGCGCAAGTTGGCTCTCGATATTGAGCGTGGCTTGGCACGATATGAACGGCAGACAGAGGGGGTCGAACCAGGCCGGGCACTCGGTGTGCGTATGATGCGCCGCCAATTAGAACAGACGATCTCGACTTGGTTCAATAATTCGTACAGGGAGCGGGTGATTTCCGCATACGAAAGGTTGGCTGATTCTGGACGCGAGGATGTGAAGTATCGCTCCCTTTATTACGACCCAACAAATGAAGCCGACATCCGTTCTTTGGTGAAACGACTCAGAGAACTCTCTGGTGGGGATGTTGAGGTAGACGCACAACCGGATTCAGTTAGAAAAGACGAGGTGCGACTGCACGTTGAACCCTACGGTAGTGGCTCCCCACGGAGAATTGAAGCTGAAGAATTCGGCATCCATGTGCCAATGCAGATTGAGAGCGATAATTGGGAAACGCTCATTGAGCGCGTGGTTCTAGAAATTGCTGGTCATGAAATAGAAGCCGCTCTCTGGAAACCGAAAAGGTTGTCCTACGGCTCCATTCAGGATGCCTGGACATTCCCGTTACCAGACGAACTAGCAGACGGTGAGTACCCCAGCACAACCCGGACGCGGGCGAACAACAAATGGTGGTCATCCGATTCATTTATTACTATCCGGAAACGTGCTATCACGCAGTCAACTCAGCGAACGTCAGACGAGGAGCATCAATAAGTTCTTTGAGAGCGTCACGGAAAATGTACGGATTCTTTCGGTTGTTGAACCGGAATTCAAACTCATCCAAATAACGCTCTAAGTGCTTTTTCGATACATGATGAAAACTACCAACAACACCACGCTTGAACAGCGACCACATGCCCTCAATCGAGTTGGTGTGAACGTCGCCACGGGCATATTCCTTGATCGAGTGATTGACCGTCTCGTGCCGGGTGTTTTCATCACCGATGTCGTTGTAGCCGCGATACTCGTCAGTGTAGATCGCTTCGGCATCGTCAGAGATCGTGTCCTCAATGAAAGCGTGCAGAACCTTCTTGCTGGTGGACGGAACGTGCTTCATCCGAACTTCGCCACCACGTTCGACAGCACCGACCACGAGGGACTTATTCTCCATGTAGTTTCGGCCCTTGCCGACCGATGCACCGCCAATCCAAGTCTCATCAACCTCGACAATACCGGCGAGCATGGCATCGGGAGTCTTCAACGCTTCACGAATACGTTGTGCCAAGTACCAAGCGGTGCGGTACTGCACGTTGATATTGCGTCCGAGTTGGGCGGCGGAGAGGGATTTTTTACTCTCGACAATGAGGTAGATGGCGAGCATCCACTTCCGCAACGGCAGGTGGGAGTCGTGCATGATCGTGTTGGTCGTGACCGAGAACTGATACCGGCAATCGGAACACTGAAAGAGGTTTCGTTTGGGTAAGGTTGTAACGTCCATAGAGCCACAGCGCAGGCACGCAAGGCCATCGGGCCACCGGAGCGTCGTGAGGTACTCGCGACACTCATCGTTTGAGCCGAAGTCCTCAATCAATTTCATGAGGTTCATTTCGTATGTCTGAGGCATCCAAGAAATCCCGTCGCAAGAAGAAACTACTGCCCGGCAATGTCACCGAGTTAGAAGATCGAGAAGTGGCGAAGTTGCTGTTTGGGAAGAAGGCCGCTAAAGCCATCGAAGCCGAAGTAGCCGAAACCAAGTCCAAATCCTCTAATAAGTAGTTTATCTCAGTACGAAAGCGGAGTCAAATACATAATTACCCTGCGGAGGGGTCTCAATGAACTCCATTTCTTCGTAGAAAATCATCCGCCAGTGAGTTAAACGACGTCAGTCGGCAGCGTAATAGTTTGTGCTGAGATCCCTCCGCTCCGCTCGGGAAATCGGCATTCGTCTGGTCAGTTCCTTTCATCGTTCCGTTTGCCTGAATCATGTCAACAGAGCAAGACAGCCCCATGCAAGAGGGAGTTAAGAGGCCCTAACTCCGCTCACCGGGCTGGCTTAGAATGAATCGGCGCACCGCGAATTCTGATTTTTTTGACCATGTGCGCGTTTAGACGCCACCGATTACTTTTATATGGCGCAGCGAACGAGTTGCCTTCGGGCCGGGACAACATAAGGCCAGCCAACGCCAAAAAATATGACTACGCAAGACCAACCCGACCAGCAGATCGGCGAGCAGAAACTCATCAGCGATCGTCTGGCAAAAACGGCCCAACTCAGGGCACAGGGAATCGACCCGTACCCGCCACGCTTCGACCGAACCCACACGACCACTGAAGCCGTGAAGCTGTTCGAAGAACTTGAAACCGCTGCGAACGACGACCAGGCACACCCACGAACGGCAACTCTCCGGGTGGCTGGGCGGATAATGGCCCGGCGCGGGCAGGGCAAAGCGTCGTTCATCGACCTGAAAGACGGTCATGGCTCGGTACAGATTTTTGCCCGGCAGAACACTATGGGCGAAGAAGCCTACGCAATCATCGACCTGCTCGATATCGGCGACATCATCGGTGTTGAAGGCGTGGTTATTCGTACCAGGCGCGGCGAAATAAGCGTCGAAGCGGTAAAAATCACGGTGCTGACAAAATCGATGCGACCACTGCCCGATAAATGGGGCGGTCTGCAGGATCAGGAAGTTCGGTTCAGGCAGCGATATCTCGATCTGATTTCCAACGAAAAGGCGATGAAAAACGCCCTGCTGCGTTCGAATATCGTCCGGGTCATGCGTGATTTCATGCACGACCGTGGTTTTATCGAAGTCGAAACACCAATCCTCGTTCCGGTCGCGGCAGGCGCACAGGCCACACCTTTCGAGACCCACCACAACCAGCTCGACCGTGATCTGTACCTGCGAATCGCCACCGAGCTTTATCTGAAGAAACTGATCGTCGGCGGAATCGAGCGAGTTTTCGAGATAGGCCGACTTTTCCGCAACGAAGGACTCGATCACGACCATAATCCCGAGTTCACGACCATCGAGAGTTATCAGGCTTACGCCGACTACAACGATGTGATGAAGATGGTCGAGGACATGGTGGCCCACATCGCACTGGAAACAACCGGTTCGATGATCCTGCCAGCCATTGAGGACATGAGACCGGAAATTGACCTCACTCCTCCCTGGCCCAGACTTGACCTCCGCACCGAAATCAAGAAGCGAACCGGCATAGACTTCGTTGAAACTCCCGATGCTGATTCACTTGCACGGGCGATGCGAGAGCGAGGAATACATGTCGAGGAAGGCTCGGCGTGGGGACGGCTTCTCGATAAAGTCATTTCATCAGAGGTCGAGCCAAATCTTATCCAGCCCCACTTTCTTGTCGACTACCCGGTCGAAATGTCACCACTGGCCAAGCGCAAACCCGGCAGCGAGGGCATAGTCGAGCGGTTCGAGGCGTTTATCGTGGGGTCAGAGCTTGCGAATGCCTTTACAGAACTCAACGACCCGGTCGACCAGCGTGAACGCTTTGAACAGCAGGAGCGGATGCGAAACGAGTTCGATGATGCCGAGGCCGACCGGCTCGACGAAGATTTCCTGGTGGCTATCGAACACGGAATGCCACCGACAGGCGGGCTGGGACTCGGCATCGACCGCCTGACAATGCTGATAGCGGGCGAAGATTCAATTCGTGAAATTCTGTTATTCCCAGCGATGCGTAATATCTAATCAGTCACAGATACGAGTCGGGTCGTACCAGCCCCGTACAAAAAAACATTCCCGAAGAGATACCGCCAGATGCTTTCACTGGATCAATTAACCAGAGACCCCGAAAAATTCCGTACCGCACTTGTTCGTCGTGGTGAAGCCCCGCCGATCGAGAGGATTCTGGAACTTGATTCGACCAGAAAATCGCTGATACAGGAGGTGGATACCAGCCGGGCGCGGCGCAACACGGTCAGCAAGGCGATTGGCGATGAGAAACGAAAGCCGACTCCAGAAGAAATTTCCGAAATGCGCCAGATCGGCGACGATATCAAGTCGACGGAATCCGACCTCAATCTTGTCCGCGCCGAGTTGAACGATCTGCTCATCCGTTTGCCGAACACTCCGCTCAGTGACGTACCGGACGGCCTGGACGAAGAATCCAACGAGATTATCCACACTTCTGATGGCCCGACAAATACTCATGGAAACGCCCACTGGGACGTGGCCCCCGCACTCGGAATACTTGATCTCGAAGCCGGTGCCAGTATTTCTGGGGCACGCTTTTTCGTGTTGAAGGGCAAAGGCGCAAAACTCCAGCGGGCGCTTGCAGCCTGGATGTTGGATGTTCACACCAACGAGCATGGCTACACCGAGATCGACCCGCCGCTGTTGGTGCGGCCCGAAACGATGCTCGGGTCGGGCAACCTGCCGAAGTTCAAGGAAAACCTGTACCGCGATGACGAGACCGATCTGTGGCTGGTCCCGACTGCCGAAGTTGCCTTGAACGCACTGCACCAGGGCAGGATCATCGATCCCGATTTGCTGCCCCTGAAGTACGTCGCCCAGACGCCCAGTTTCCGGAAGGAACACGCAGCCGGGGGGCGCGACGTGCGCGGGATAAAGCGGGTTCACCAGTTCGAGAAGGTCGAGATGTTCCGGTTCGTCGAGCCGCAGGATTCGGAAGCCGGGCTGGAAGAGATGCTGGGCGAGGCATCGACTTTGTGCGAACGGCTTGGCCTGACTTATCGAGTGCTAAAACTCTGCGCGGGAGATATCGGGTTTCAGTCGGCCAAGACATACGACATCGAGGTTTGGTCGCCGGGTTCTGCCGAGTGGCTCGAAGTCAGTTCGATTTCTAACTGTACCGATTTTCAGGCACGAAGAAACAACACCAGGTATCGCCCCGAAGCTGGCGCATCGACCCGTTTTCCGCACACGCTGAACGGTTCAGGCCTGGCACTGCCGAGAATCTGGATTGCGGTGATCGAAAATGGCCTTCAGGCCGACGGTTCCGTAACTATCCCCGAAGAGATAGTGCCTTACACAGGCTGGGATCGCATCGAAGCCCCCTAAGGTCGCATTGCGACGTTTTCTCCGGCAGGGCTGACTGTCTCTGATTCGATACGGTCGAGCCGGTGGCAGGTCGCCAGCGACGTTTTCTCCCGCAGGGCTGGCTGTCTCTGATTCGATACGGGAGCCGGTGGCAGGGTCGCAGCCGTTAGCACTGAGAAACTAACCATCAGCGCGGCCCGGTGTATGTCCCGTCGAAAGCAGAACGTTCGTACTGCTTCTGCCACACCGCTTTGCCATCGAGCTGTGCCTCTGCGTACAGCGGCCAGTACGGGTTTCTCAGCAACTCTCGGCCCAGAAAAACGGCGTCAGCCTCGCCTTTGGACAGAATCGCCTCAGCCTGCTCCGCATCAGTTATCAGCCCAACCGCCCCGGTCAGCACGCCTGCCTGCTCCCTGATAGCTGCGGCAAACGGCACCTGATAGCCGGGGTGCAGAGACATTACCTGTTCGGACGAATTGCCGCCGGATGAACAATCGACGAGATCGACTCCGGCATCCTTCATCCACTTTGAAAACTGAACCGACTGCTCAAGGTCCCAGCCGCCTTCCATGTACTCGGTAGCAGAAATACGAGCAAACAACGGCATATGTTCAGGTATTACATTGCGTACCGCAACGACGATATCGAGTGCGAATTTAGACCGATTTTCAAGAGACCCGCCATATTCGTCCTCGCGCCGGTTCGAGAGCGGCGAAAGAAATTCACTGGCCAGATATCCGTGTGCGAAGTGAAGTTCGATCACGCGGTACCCGGATTCAACCGATCGCGCTGCCGCGTCGGCGAACGCCCGCTTAATATCTGAAATCTCCTGCTTCGACAATTCATTCGGCATGCCTGATTTTTCATCGTACGGCAGGGCGCTCGGGGCAAGCACCGGCCAGCCACCGTCATCCTCGCCAAGAAACCCGGTATCGATCCATGGAGCAGAGCGCGAAGCTTTGCGGCCCGCGTGTGCCAGCTGAACTGCGGGCACCGACCCCTGACTGGAAATGAACTCGGTGATCGGACGTAAGACATCGACATGCGCATCGGACCACAGACCCTGGTCCCACGGCGAAATCCGCCCCTCTGGTCGCACCGCAGTGGCCTCAGCCATTACCAGTCCTGCGCCGCCCGAAGCCCTGGAGCCGAGGTGGACCATGTGCCAGTTGTTTGCCAGTCCATCGGTTTCGCTTGAATACTGGCACATGGGCGAAACGAAAACACGGTTCGGAATCTTCACACCACGAATTTCAATGGGCTTGAACAGGTTACTGATAACGATCACTCCGACCTTACGAATACTTCTTCAATAAACAGCCGAACATCAATAGTTACGTTCGGCCTAAGTGTTTCAACGCCCCCAAGTACGGCACACAGATGCTATCTGGCGCGGCTCAGGGGGAGATGCTCAGAGTGTATTCCGTCGGAGATGTCGAATGTCGGGTCACCGCACTGATAATCGAAACGATCAGATCATCTTCGCCAATGCCCTCGATAGTTAACTTGCCCGTGCCATGTGCATCAACAAGGACCTGGTAGACGTCTGGATCCCCTGAATCCTTCTCGTGAATCACCTGCACCAGATACTGCGTGGGCACGGTTTCTTCGACAAGGGCAAACCCGTTGGCAGTCCAATCGCCGGTGCTCGAAGTGTCATCCGACCAGCCAATCTCCGGGATCTCGAAATCATCGAAGCATGCACCTTTCGAAAACACAGCATCATCGGTGATGTACTCGAACCGCAACAGGAATTTTTGGCCTGCGTATTCCGAAAGATCGACCGAATCCTGCACCCAGCCTCCGCTCTGGCCCGTAAGGCCCTCACCGTACGAGTTTCCGTTCGGATTAGCGCTCGTCGAGTGCGCCGTTTCGAGAATTTGCCACGTCGCACCGTCGTTGGTCGAAACCATCACGTATGCGTAATCCCAGAACTCCTCGATGTCGTAGAACGTCCAGAATCGCAAAGTAGCAGCTTCAACCGATCTGAGATCGACTGTCCGAGTCAGGGTCGAATCGATCGAATCACCCTGGTTCGACCACCAGCAGGTCGCTCCCGAATGCGGCGGGGCAATCAACAGCGGCGTATCGGCCTGTCCCTGGAACTCGACCGTCATCCGGCCCGAACCGGTTGATGTCACCACGTAATCGGCACCATAACCTCGGATAGTGCCGCTCAAAGAATCGGGGGCCCGTTTGTATATGTTCCTCACTGGCGGCACCGAACGGTTTTCGTATGAATACGGCCCGTTTTTGGCGCTCAGGTAGTTGGCGACAAGCCAGTCGGCGAATACATCGTTGGCCCCGACACCGAACCCCTGTTCCGCAAGCGCACTGTCTATCGAAACGATTCCATCATTCTGGTTGCGGCTGACCGCAGTGAGCATATCGTCACCGCCGTAATGGGTGGCAAGAAACGCGAAGAACAGGTTGGCCGCACCGTAGTTCGCACGGGAAATAGAAATATCCTGTGCCCATGCTGTAAGCGATGTGGACGGAAGGCGCACGAACGCTGCTACGGCCGTTCTGTTGAACCCGGCGAGTTCGGCCGCCATTTCAGACAGGCCTTCGTTGACCCACGACTCTTCGCCCGAATCGGCGGCAAACTGTGACGCGTGCTGAAGCTCATGGGCGATTACGCTGAGGTATCCCGGGGTCGTAAGACCGATTCGATCGACCGACATATATACCGCCTCGCGCTGGTTCGAGAATGGAAGGATTTCGCGCGGGTAAGAATCGGCAGCAGAGAAGTAACCGGCAACCCCGGTCCGTAGAAGGGCGTGGTACACCACAATCCGGTCATCCCCGTCGATTCCAGGGGTCAGTGGAGTTCCAAACACTCTCGTCACGACGGGCCACACATCGCTCTCGAAATTCTCGGCGACCTTCTTAATGTCTTCCGCGGTGGGGATAAACCCGTTTTCAAATATCCAGTAGGCGTGCTCCGATATGTGAACCACTTCGCCGCTGACGATCACACTTCCCCGGTCACGTGATATCCAGAAGTCGACCTTCTGACCAACGACAAACGGTTCGGAGGCCACGACGGTTTTCGGCTCCAGATAGCCTTCTACCAACCGCCAGCCAAGGTTCTGCAGGTCACGGTCTGGGGGTCTCGGAATATTGGGTTCTTCCGGAATCGGGACGAATACCGCAGTAGAGGTCGGTGTTGGATCTGCGGGAGACGCCGGGCCACCGCCCGAGACGCTTTCAGATGAATCGCCCGAATCGTCAGGCGTTGAGGATCGGCCTGGTGTATCGGTGACCTGCGGCGGGGTGGCGGTCGGTGTTGCAGCAGTAACTGACCCCGCGGCACTGGTGGATGCCGGGCTGACGGACGCGGTAGGTGAAGTTGGGGTCGGCCCTGTAACTTCTGCTGTGATCGGTGAAGGCGTGACCGCGCCCACTCTCGCGCCGCCTGTGATTTCACCGTTGGCCGTGCCCGCTACCTTCGGCTCTATGTCAGCAGGGAGCGGGGTGGCAGTTTGAGTATCGCCCTGACAGGCAGCTGCAAATACTGTGATCCCGATGACGCCACCGATGATCGACAGCGTACGAACCCGGGTCGCGGTGCTACGAAACAATTCAGCTAACCGTTGCCGTTGCTTTTATCGAGATGATTGCTATTGTCGGCGTCATTTTTGCTGCCATTGAACTGGTTCATAGCGTTGTCGATATCACCACCCACGATCATCGTTATCGCGTCGGAAGCCCTGCCGGTAGCGGCTTTTACCAGCTCGAGAGTCGCAGGTTCGAACGTCCCCAGAACATGCTCAACCTGTTCCCCCGACGATTCAGAGGTCCCGACACCGATGCGAACACGGGGGAACTCGTTTGTACCGAGGGCGGTGATGATCGACTTAAGGCCGTTGTGACCGCCCGCCCCACCCTTTTTTCGTATACGCACCGAACCGGGTGGCAGGTTTATATCGTCGGTGACGATCAAGATTTTTTCCGGTCCCGAATCGAACCTGTTGGTCAGGTAGTTCAGGGCTTGTCCCGAGCGGTTCATAAACGTTCGCGGGTATGCCAGTATCACCTGTCCGCCGCCAAGTTCAACTTCGGCAAACCGAAGTTCCTTGCGCTTGCGGTTCAGATCAGCGTTTGTTCGCTTTACGAGTTCGTCCAGACACCACCAGCCAACGTTATGCCGGGTGTTCCTGTATTCAGCGCCGGGATTCCCCAGCCCAACAACTATCCACGGAGGGCCTGCCGACCCGCCGCCTTTGCCCCCCGGAAAGAGCTTTTCTAAGAGTGAGGTAATGTCCAATCGTCGAGATTTCCGTCCGTATTGCCAAACAGTTCGTTCAGAAAGGATATGACCTTATCGTCAAGAACGTTTGCGAGATCAGACAAATCTCCGGCGGAATTGAGCCTGAACAGCTTCTGAAGCCGGTCGGAATTTTCCGCATTCAGCACAAGGTCGGCGACAACAACCGCGAGGCGATCACGGTAGGTTTCAAACACCCGGTTGACCTCTGTAATCAGCTCTACCACGTCGATATGGTTTGATACCTGGCCCAGTCGGCCCTTACAACCTGTACACACGGGCCCATCGATCAGCAGGATCTCCGACCCGTCGCGGTCGCAGACCCTGAACGTTCCCACCACCCTGTCCCACCGCTGCGGAATAGAGGTAGAGGGTGGATTGCCGATGGTAGTGAATAATCCGCCGTATGGCCTATCACGAAGCGCATAAATGCGCTCGAGTCTGCCGAGTTGCACCACCCGCCTAGTCGTGCGCTCGATTTTGTCGTGGAGTGTTCGGTCCCGCTCCTGCCTTAGCGAGTGATCTTCCAGGTATGCCTTTCTGTATTCCTGCCGCCACCGTTCGAATTCGGAACGCAGTGCACGCCAGCGAGAAGGGTTTTCTATGAGAGTCGTAAGGTCGAACCGAGACCTGAGCGCCCGGTGTTCGACCGCCAACGCGTGGTCCCCGCGTCCAAATTCGACCTGGTCAAGATAGTAGACCGTGCGTTCTATATCGGGCGAATACTCGGTCGCTGACCACTGATGCGCCGCATCGTTCAGAGCAGTCCTGAGCGCACCAACCGATCCGTATATCTCACGCGCCCTAACAACGTACTCTTGCCACGATTCGACGCTCAATACTTTCTTCAAAGGTTCAGAAATTCGTGTCAGAGGATGGTCGGTAGAGCCAACGGCTACTTCCAGCCGTAACATCGCTGGCTTGGCCTGACGCAGACGGCCGTGCAGTGCTTCCAATTGAAGCCCAAATTCTATGGAATCGCTGTCACGACCACCACCGAAAGCGGTGAAATTCGCCTCCGGGGCCACCAGCCGTAAAAACGGCAAAACCGCGTCCCAATCGCCTGATTTTTCAGAACGAAAATTCATAGTCCGCGTGATCAGATCGGCGTCGTGTTCGAACTCACTGATCGTGTCGCCAGAAAGATGTCCCTGTAGATACTCCCGTCTGGATTCCGCACTCTCGGTGTCCACCCTGCCCGCACCCGCCTCGAATAGAACCAACTCGCCTCCGCTATCCAGTGCATGCACAACCAACCAGAGCGACGCAATGGCCGGTGGGTATCGGAGTTCATGGATCAGTAGTTGTATAAGGGCATCACCCGAAACTTCACCATCTCCATTCTCGACAAGTGCTTTGATCTGATCACCGGGTGTCAGTTCATCGATTTGAATTCCGCAAAGCTGGCGCAGGTGCACCCTTGCGTCTGCTAATCGACCGTTTTTTAACTCGTCATAAATCCGCACTGGCGAAACCAGATCGCCCGAAATTCCAAAAGCTCCGGCAATCCCTGAAATGACACCCATATCGAGTACTGCGGCGGCTGATTCGATCCACGATTCAGGGTCTTCGAGCAAGAAAAGTTCGCCGGGCTGAATTTTTGGGCCGGTCCAGTCTGTCTTACCTTCTTCAGTTCGGTGATTCGACGTGACCACGACGCCCGTTTTCCACATTTTATGCAGATCGGCGGCCACCGACGCGTTGGCCTGAGATTCAAACATGGCAAGTGCGGAAGCCAACCTGCCCAGGCCGGGGTCGTTTGCCGTGATGTAGTTCTGTCGTACCTCCCTGAGAGTGCGGAGATCGGTTGCGAACAGGTTCCGCCCATCTTGTTGGCCAGGTCTGGCGGAACTTCGTTCGCTGTGGCTCTTTCCCGCCCCATCTACCAAATACGTCGCCCGCGTTTCGCCAATCATTTGGCTGCTTACACGAGGCGCCGCCACACAGATTCTATCGTCCGCTATGTCGTCCGGTGTCGGTGCTTCTGGTGTGTGCAGCAGCACCAACCTGAACATCGAAACACCTGAAAGCGCTTCACCAAATTCGGCTCGCCACCGTTCGGCAACTATCACTTCGCCCGGGTATTCGAAGCCCCAGAGAGTGACGTTTACCGGCTGGGTCTGATCGAGCAGGTCATCGGCGAATGAGAATGGCGCACGCCGGGCCGGATGCTGAATCGAGGGGCCGGAGGGAAGGCCAGATGAATGACCGGATGAAAGCCGAGAAGAGTGCAAAAAACTGACCAATACGAACGCTCCGACTTACGGGTTATTCGCCGGACGGTTTCATTTCGGGTCGGGCGCGGCAGGTACCTGCCCCTGGTCCAGGAAAGTTATCAATTCGTCCTCGTTGATGACGTGGACATTGATTCGATTAGCTTTTTCCAGTTTTGAGCCTGCATCTGCGCCCGCCACCAGGTAATCGGTTTTTTTCGTTACCGTCCCAGTGACCTTGCCGCCAAGCGTTTTGATTCGAGCCTGTGCCTCAGAGCGTGACATAGATTCAAGCCGACCTGTAACCACGAATGTCACACCATTGGCCGGATGATCGGCAGAAGGCTCGGGTGTGTCGTCGATCGGATTTACGCCAAACAAGATCAAATCGTCGATCAATTTCCGGTTCTGCTCCACCGCGAAGTAGTTGACCAGTGTCGAAGCCATAACCGGGCCCACACCGTCTATCGCCAGTAGTTCCTCCTCGCTAGCCACCGCCACGCCGCTCAAACTGTGGAAGCGGTGCGACAGCCATTCCGCGCTTTCCGAACCGATCCCCGGAATGCCAAGTGCAAAAAGTAGACGGGGCAGTGGCTGCGACCGCGACGCCTCGATGGCATCAAGCAGGTTGTCGACCCGCGTTTCACCCATCTTGTCGAGTTTCAAAAGATCGTCGCGCCGTTCGCGCAAACGGTAAATCTCGGCGATATTTGAAACGAACCCGAGACGCGGCAAATCCTGTGCAACCCGCTCACCAAGTCCCTCGATGTCCATAGCCCCGCGCGATGCAAAATGTTCCAGCAGCCTCTCGAACTGAGCCGGGCACGCAGCGTTCACACACCGCGTCACCGCCTCGTCCTCGGTCTGAACCGTTGGCGTTTCGCACGAAGGGCATTTATCGGGAAAAACATACGGGACCGAATCGGCAGACCGCCTGTTTTTCGATGAAACTTCAACCACCTGCGGGATCACATCGCCCGCACGTTGAATAACTACCCGGTCGCCCTCACGAAAGTCCTTACGGGCGATCTCGTCCTTGTTATGGAGAGTGGCGCGTCCCACAGTGACTCCGCCAACCACCACCGGTTCCAGTTCGGCCCACGGTGTTAACGCACCCGTCCGCCCTACGTTCACATGAATAGCCTTAAGAACCGTTTCTATCTGTTCCGCAGGGAATTTGTATGCCACAGCCCAGCGCGGGTCACGACCCACGTAACCCAGCCTCCGCTGGAGAGCGAGCGAGTCGATCTTGATCACAACGCCGTCGATGCCATAGTCGAGTGAATCGCGTATCTTGCTTGCATCGTCGATGGCAGCCATAACCTGCTCGACCGTCTCGGCCCGGCGTGTCCACGGGTTAACACGTCCTCCCCAGCCTTCGACCGCCCGTAGAAGTTCCCAGTGGCCCGCCAGTTCTTTGCTCCCGGCACTCTCGGTCTTGCTCCCGGTATTTTCTGCCCCTTTATTTTCCATGTAGCCGAGGGAGTAAAAAAACATATCGAGCGGACGTCGGGCCGTTTCGCCAGAATCAAGCTGGCGCAAGCTACCTGAAGCCGAGTTTCGTGGGTTCACATATGGTGGAAGCCCGGCCTTCTCCCTTTCGACGTTCAGCGCGGCAAACTTGGAAATGGGAAAGTAAACCTCGCCCCGAAGCTCGATTACATCTGGAACGTCTGGCACAGGCGAGGCATCATCTTCTCGTCCCCTGCGGAAACCCTTCTCCAGCACCAACGGCACGCTACGGATAGTCCGCACGTTCGCAGTAACGTCCTCGCCGCGAGCGCCATCGCCACGGGTCGCAGCACGCACCAGCACACCCTCGCGATAAGTGATGGCGATTGCCAGCCCGTCGATTTTCAGTTCACAGACCATCGATACGCTATCGAGTTCGAGATAATCGAGTGCTCGCTTGTACCACGCCCTGAACCCCTCTTCATCGAACACGTTGCCAAGACTGAGCATCGGCACCGGGTGTACAACCTCTTCAAAACCACCCGATGGGGGAGCGCCAACACGCTGGGTTGGTGAATCGGGGGTGCGTAGCTCCGGATACGCCTTCTCAAGGGCAAGCAATTCCTGCATCAGGGCGTCCCAGTCGGCATCGGACAAATCCGGGGCGTTTTCGACGTAGTAAAGCCGATTAGCCCGGTTAATTTCGGTTCGCAATTTGGCAGCCCTGGCCCTGGCATCAGCAGGGGAGGGCAGTGCCGGGTCCATGGGCATTTGAGAAGGCATGTTTTGATCGGCTATGAAGTACGAAAGAGGGAGTCGGATCAAATCGAGTAACACTCGATTTTGAACACGGAAAACGGTGTGCCGAGTATAACAACGCCCTGAGCTTCTCTGGCCCCGGCCCCAGAAGCCGCCACGGGTAGTGCTTCAAGCTTCACCCGGCAGTTAACGGGCGCTGAACCGGCAAGAAGGACTACGATTGCTGGGCTATACTCGTTCAGCCAGTAATGGCCTCTGGATCACAGGATAATCGGCGTTCGGCGCGCTGGTGGAAAAATTTCGTTCATGGCAGAAATTCAGCCCTTCAGGGCAGTGCGGTACAACCCGGATGTAGCAGGCGATGTGAGCCTTCACATTTGTCCGCCGTTCGATGTAATTACCCCGCAACTGCAACACGAACTGTACGACCGTTCGCCCTACAACATTGTGCGACTTGAATTGGCACGGCGTGGGCTGTTGGACGACCCTTACAAGAGTGCCGCTGAAACGAGCCAGATGTGGATCGAATCGGGCGCTTTAAAGCATGAAGAAAAACCGTCTATCTATGTCACCGAAGAAGAGTTCGAGTACCAGGGTCAAAAACTGATACGGCGCGGGTTTGTGGCAGCAGTGCGGCTTGAGGACTACGACCAGGAGGTTGTGTTACCGCATGAAGGCACGCGCGCCGAATGGGTAGCCGACCGCGTAAGGCTTATGCAGGCGGCGCAGTCAAACTACAGTCCACTGCTGGTGGTGTACCGAGACGACCTGCGATCGAGCGTTGGTAACTTAATAAGAGCGGTCGCGGGCGGGGAACCTACCGCCGTGTTTGCCCCCCCGGATATGCCGAAACTCAGTCTCTGGCGCGTATCCGACCCCGGGACTATCGCCGTGTTGCAGCGGGCCCTTTCGGATTCAGAGGTATTCATTGCCGACGGGCACCACCGTTACGAGGCGGCGCTACGTTACCGGAGCGGTGTGCGTGCCGAACGGGAAGTCGGGCACGATGAATCGATAAACTTTCGGATGATGCTCATGGTGTCGTTCGACGAGCCGGGCCTGATAACCCGCGGCTATCACCGTCTGGTTGAATCGGCCACAAGCGACGAAGTTGCTGGCCTGATCGATTCGATTGAACGCCTGTGCGAATTGGAAGAATGGATTGCCCCAGAAGGGCGGTCTGTTGCCGAACAGATCGAGGCATTTTCTAGTGCGCTCGGGGAAAGAAAGGGCGATGAGGTCGTATTCGGCCTGTACGCGAAAGAGCCCGGAAAATTTCATATCGTACGTATGAAATCGCTGCCCCCGACGGACAGTGCTTTGGAGAACTCCGAATATTCACGGCTTCATTCGCTTATTTTTCGACCGGTTATTTCCGAAAAACGCGAAGAACAGATCATCAGCCCACACCACGACGCGGGATTGATAGCGCGGCAGATCGAAACCGGAGCGGCACGTTTTGCGTTCATCATGAGGCCCGTGCCAATGGACGAGTTTGTGGCGATAGTTACACGGGGCTGGCGGTTACCTGCCAAGGCGACCAATTTTTTCCCGAAGCCACCGGCCGGGGCTGTGATTCAGCAGTTTGGCGAGCGGCTGTAGACGTTTTATCTGATCGTATCGATAAGAACTGGATCCAATTGTTCGCCATCGGGTGCGGCTTCGGCACACCCGGTGACTAACAAGACAGACCTACGCCGCTCCGGCGCTCAGTGATTCCCTGATTACCTGTAGCACTTCCTCGACCGATGGTCGGTCGGCTGGATCGACAGCGACCAGGCGAGCAATCAGAGTGCCATGTGCATCAAACACAAAACTAGCCGGCACGCTTTTTCCTTTTCCAGATTGATCGAGCACCTGCCAGTCCGAAGCGATCACGTTTAGCGGATCAGCGATCAAAGGAAACTCAAGACCGAGTTCGTCTCTCAGCAAAAGCACATTCTCAGGCAAGTCGGAAACGATCACGAAAACGCTTACACCCATCGCAGCAAACTGTGTGTACCGGCTCTGAACCCTGCCGATCTGTGCCCGGTCAAGTTCATCATCGACGCCTGTCACAAACAACACGTATATCGGTTTGGTGCCCAGAACGTCATCGAGCCGGACTTCTTCGCCATCTACAGTAGAAATTGAAAACACCGGCGCCAGCGGCAACTGTTCCTCTGACTTCGAGACGGTAGCGGTGGGAACCGGGGAGGGCGTTACGGCCGGAGAAGGCGTTGCTGCGACCGGGGCCGAATCGCCGACAACCGAACACGCACCGACCAGCACTGAAACTGCCAGAGCAGCAAGCATCACCCACGATTTACGAATGGTAATCACTCCGAAAACTGGTCCGATTTAGTGAGTGTCATACGAACAACGCACCTGTCAGGGGCAAGCAACAACCAGGGCCTGAAGCTAATGGGCACCGTTGACATTGTTGAACGGCACTTTGTTTTTACGAATTAACTCTACCCATGGTCGTGCTGGACGATGCCTGAACTTCGTTGATACCACCTGAACTTTGTTGAAACCAATTCATGGCGATCCCACTTTGCACTACCATGCTGAACTTAATTCAAAACACCGGCTCGGGTTCAAGTTTTGGGAGTGACATAACCCAGCCTCGCGCTGGTCTGCTGGCTTCTACAGCCAGCCCAGACAGCTAATCCAGCTCGCCGGCGCGGAATGCTGCGATGTATTTCATGGCGTATTCGTCGTTGCCAAGTAGCAGGTCCATCGCAAGATTCGTAGGCCCGGCTTCGAGATCGAGATTCATCGAGCGTTCTACGGAAGTTGTGACCGGGTCGACAATTCCGGCATCTGCCCCGGCCTCTATCGCAAGGTACAAAAACGCGTCGTTAATAATGGCCCGCTTCGGAATGCCGAACGAAACGTTGCTCATGCCTCCTGCGATATGAATTTCGTTGCCAAAATCTGCTCTGATTTGCACGATCGCGTCGAAAACATGATTCCCGTAGTTAGAATCCACGGCAATCGGGAACATCAGCGGGTCAACGAAAATGTCCTCTTTAGCCATGCCTTTTGTAAGGGCTAATTCAAGAATGCGGCCTATGTTTTCCACCCGGTCGCTTGCATCGTTCGGCATTCCGACTTCGCTCGCCGCCATTACTACGGCCCGAGCGTTGTGCTTCAGCGCAAGGTCTATGGTGTCGGGCCGCTCGAGCGCTATCGAGTTGAGAACAGGTCGGCCCTGCGTTCCGCCGTATGCCTCAAGCCCGACTTCGATGATTTCCGGGTTCGATGAATCGACGCTGGGCGGCACGGTTGAAACCGACTCCACGAATTTAATCAACCATTCCATCGACTCTTTTTGCTCGGGCAGCCGGTACGAAGATTCATCGACATTCAGGTCAAGGTATTTTGCACCCGTCCGAATCTGCCTTTTCACTTCGTATTCGATATAGGCCTTGCCTTCAGCCGACTCGTCCGCATCCCCGTTCAGCCCTTTCCAGATGGCGATCATAAAGTGCTTCAGCATGCCCTGTTCATACGGCTGCGTCTTCGTGAAATGCTCGGGAACATGTACATATTTCCGAACGCCATCGACTTTGTACTTGATTGCTTCGGTCTCATCGTCGAAAACATGGCCCCTGACACCACCGCGTTTTACAACTCGGGTGGCGTGGATGTTTTCACCGAGAATGATGAACTGATCAGGACTGTCGATAACTCTTGGCATATCGTGGCTCTGGCTGGACGGTGTGTCGTGGCGACTTAACGGGTATTGATAGAGGAGACGCAGTTACCGATTATGCCCCACTGCTCTGGTCGGCGGGGTTCTTTTTCGCGTGATGATCCCGCAGCAGAAAGGTATTGGCCCATGCCGATGTGCCGCGGAGCGACGCATCGCGGAACACAACGGGTCGTTCCAGCATCTTCAACTCTTCACCAAACGGCTTGAGCCGGTCGTAGGCACGCAGCCAGATACATTCTTTATCCAACACTTCGCACACGCCGGCCTTCGTGCCGCCGCACGGCCCGTTGCGTTGATTTTTCACACATTCCGATTCCGGGCACAGGTACGCCACGTCGGGCAGTGAACAATCGCCACAGTCCCGGCAGTGGTAGACCGGAACCTTGGTCGCCTGCTCCAGAATGTGCGTAACTCCGGTCAGTTTTTTACTTTTCTCTATCTGGCCGTAAATGGCCTTTCCAGCTTTGAACCCCAGCGTGCCTTCGGTGAAGATGCGGTCGTGCATAAACTTGCCGACCCGGTACTGCAGCGGGACGGTCATTTTTGCTTTTGCCCGAGCCATTTTAGATTTTGACTTTGAAGCAAGATAGTCCCTGTCTACCTGATCGGAACTCAGGCCCGGATTATCGCCCTGCTCGAAGTAGTAAAACTCGTCGGTCTGGGCGAAGTTGATTTCTTTCGCAAAATCTTTCCAGTCATCTTGGCCGAAGGAATCGACCGTTTCGAGAATGCCCTGAATCCTCTTTAGCTGGGGTCTGCCCGATATGTATGCACCGCGGTATCCGAGTCCTTTGAGAACGGCTATCTGCTTGGCAGCAAGCTCTGAAAAGAAAGCACGGCCTCGGTCTTTCGATTTGGCTTGCTTATTGGCGATATCGCGAAGTTCGTCCGATACCCACACGCCGGGGATTCCCCACCTGTTGAAGAACCGGCCCGCGGGGGCTGTCAGGATGAAGACCGACCCGATGAGTGGAATGTCGATGCCAGTGGACTTAACGTACTGCTGGAGATCGCCGAGCTTGCGGGAGTCGTATCCGATCTGGGTGATTGCCCATTTCGCCCCGGTCCTGACCTTCATCGCCAGTTTGAAATACTGGGTCATCAGCTCGCCTTCGAGCTTCTTGAACGGGCTAACCGCGCACCCGGCGTAGAAGTTCGTCTTTTCAAGCCGGTCTTCACGCCCGACCGACCCCCATACACGGTTGGGCAGACCTTCGTTCATCTGCTCCATCAGTTCGAGCAGTCCTACAGAATCGATATCGAAAACCGGCTGTGCCTGTCCCTGGAAACCGCCTGTAGGGTAGTCGCCCGAAAGAGCCAGGACGTTGGTAAAACCCTGGCTACCGAGTGCCCACAGCCGACTTTCGACTCCGTTGCGGTTGTAGTCCTTGCACGACATGTTGATCACAACGTCGCGGCCCCGAAACAGCAGGTCTTGCCCGAGAACTTCGGGGCGAATATGGGGATTTCCACCGGGGTTGTCGGTGAGTGCTACGAAGTCGACCCCGTCGAACTCTGAAAGCGATTTCGCCAGTTCGGCAGTTTTGCGCGAGGCTTCGGCCATCAGCAATCCGCGGGAGGTTTCGATTTCGACGGCGGTCAAAAATCGATTGCTGTTCTCC
Organism: uncultured Dehalococcoidales bacterium; assembly: GCA_964387235.1. Classification (GTDB taxonomy): domain Bacteria; phylum Chloroflexota; class Dehalococcoidia; order Lucifugimonadales; family Lucifugimonadaceae; genus Lucifugimonas. Next base: position 775 of record CAYLWG010000018.1, on the reverse strand, counting down.
AGCATGCTGCGAAGATTTTGGTTTGCTGTGCCAGACGCTTCCAATACGAATCCTTGTGTTCAGCTTTCCCGATTTTAGTGACCTTCTCTGCTTCGTAAACAGTTCGGGGCAGGGGGAAGGAAATAACTGTGGGAGTTTAGCTGCCTTGCTGTTCCATATTTACGGTTTCAGGGGTTCTGATGTTTTGAACTATTCGGATCACTGTGTCGAAATCGTACCCGGTGCGCAAGTGCAGAGGCCGGTGCCTACCCTCAAAACTGCCCGAAAACGCCCAAGACACGTGATCGAACTGTGAAATTGCGATGGTTTTCACAGTTACGACTACTGTGGCAACCCGATTTGGAATTTGTGCATGGATTGACTGATACTGTCGTGAGAGTTTGAATTCGAAACTTATACCCGGTTCTGTCCGGTATCGGTCGCACCGTTCTCACTCATTTTTCGGACGTCACGAACGTGGCCTGTGGGCCTACGAACATACGGGCCTGCGGCCTACGGCCTACGGGTAGAATAGGCAGGCGCAAGTGGCCGTTACCGGATAATGTTTCCGTGTAGCGATTCCGTGTATTTCAATTGCAGTTGAAGGGACTAGATCGCCCTTCACCCGGTAACCGTATGAAAACTAAGCAGCAAGTAGTAGTGGTTGGGCTGGGCCGTTTCGGCGGTAACGTGGCCCGGACCCTGTATCAGTTGGGCCACGATGTGATGGCAATCGATATAGATGAAGAGCGTGTTCAGGTTCTTATGGGTGAGGTGACCTACCCGGTTGCCGGCG
>CAYLWG010000017.1:6565-22902 GCA_964387235.1 uncultured Dehalococcoidales bacterium | reverse complement strand
CATCGGCCACAAGACCAAGTATTTCCTTGTCGGTGGTAAACCCGAGAGCGCGCACCAAAGTGTAGATCGGCGCTTTACGCTTGCGATCCACCTTTACCGAAAGCAGATCCTTGTTGCTAGTTTCAAGCTCAATCCATGCACCGCGGTAAGGAATCAGCTTTGCGCTACAAAGTTCTCGGCCAGTAGTGGGGTCGGTCTTGGTGGTGAAATATGCACCCGGCGACCTGACCAGCTGAGACACAACAACGCGTTCCGCACCGTTGATTACAAACGTCCCGTTTCGGGTCATCATCGGCACATCGCCAAAGAACAGCACCTGTTCCTTAACTTCACCGGTTTCCTTGATGACAAGTTGAACCGTTACGTACAGCGGGGCCGAGTAGGTAATCTCTCGCTTCCGACAATCCCGTTCGCTGTGTTTTGGCTTTCGAATTTCATGGCCCAGAAAACGAAGGTCGAACCGACCGCCGGAGAAATCCTCAATCGGGGAAATCTCATCGAACAGGTCTTTCAACCCTTCAGTCTTGAGCCATTCGAAGGAGTTGATCTGGACTTGCACCAGATTGGGAACGTCTACCGAGTTCCGAATGCTGTTAAACGTCTTGTAACCGGACTGCTCAGATGGGGCAAGCCTACGATCAGCAACGACCATACTTACACTCCTGGAGTGCTAGGGATGGACAACGCGCGTTAGAGCCGAATTCAAACGCGCGGAGACCGCAAGACCGCGGGCGTACGAGCCAAGCGAACTTCCGGTGGGGTTGGAGAATGAAAAATATGAACCAGGGCGAGTCAAAAAGAGATGGGTGATTCTCTGACAGCCTAGAATTTTAGTTCCAATCTGGGCATGTTGTCAACTGGCTCGTTGGTCAATTTTTGCACACATAACCGCCTGCTTGACGATCCGGCCATAAAACTCCGAGATTATCGCCTTTGCGACCGAGCATAATCCTTGACAAACATGCCGGGTGAATCAGGAAATACCGCCGGTTTTTACCGGGGCTGGCACTCGGAAATTCCTCAAGCAAGAATGCCCACGATATTCGCCTGACCACCATCCCCCACCTGCCAGCACGCAAGTACACCGCCCGAACACGCGAGAGCCGCCTGTTCGGCTCTCGCTACTACAGAAATCTCGTTATTAGTTCTCCCCGAATTCGATGATCTGAGCCTCGTACTGCGCTGAACCCATATTCTGGCGTTCCTGGATTTCAGGCAACCAGTTGCTCTTGATGTACGCGAGCACCTCGATCACTTCTTCATCCGAAAGAACTCCCCGAAACGCTGGCATGATGGCAGCAAGCGGAGGTCGGTCCAGAGTCCATGTGTGAAGCAATCTGTCCGGGTGATGCCAGGTATGACCAGCGTCTCCGTGCAACGGAGCCCCCGGCAGTGCAACCGGACCCTGCACAGGGCCATGACACGATGCGCAATTTTGGGCATAAAGAATCTCGCCAGCCGCAATCCGGCTGCTGGTCAGTTCTATCGGGAACTTTCCAGAATCGGTGCCATCGTCACCACCACCGCCGCACGCGCCGAGTACAACAAGAACAATAAACAACAACAGCACAAGAAGCTTTTTCGATCTCATCTAATCTAATAAATCCGTTTCATTCAAGCTGCATCTAACCTACGACCCAGACCCCCCCGGTAGGGGTACAATAGTACCAGACACGAACTACTCGAATCGAAACTTGCCAACCATTTTTTCCTGATCTGGTTGCGGTGAAAAAACTGACGACATGAGCAAGGCAAACGAGCATCACGATCACGATGCAACGAAATCTGAAACCAAAGCCGATGCGATCAAACGCCTCAGCTACATCGAGGGCCATCTGGCTGGTGTGAAGAAGATGGTCGAAGAAGACCGCTACTGCGTCGATGTCCTTCGTCAAACGTTCGCCGTGCGGCGGGCAATCCAGAAACTGGAATCCCTCCTCATCGATGGGCATTTACGCACATGCGTCGTCTCCGGTGTAAAAGAGGGACGCGAAGAACAGATACTGAGCGAACTGGTGGAGCTTTACGAAATTGCAGATCGCTAACCTCCCAGAAAAATCAAAGGAACAGGAAGCTACCGAGGAATCGGTAAAACAAGAGCTTTCGACACTGACATTCAGTGTCGGCGGCATGACCTGCGCCGCGTGTACACACCATGTAGGCAATGCGCTCCGTGGCCTGCCAGGGGTGACCGATGCGAAAGTCAGCATCGGAACCGAAATGGCAACTATCGAATTCGCACCCGATGCCGTAACCAAACCGGACCTCAGGGATGCTGTTTCAAGTGCCGGTTATTCCATACGCGGCTTTGCCGATGAGGATGCCTCGATCTTCTCCGATGGCGATAAGGCCGCACGCGAAGCCGACCTTAAAAGTACGCGCAACATGATGACATTCAGTCTTATCGTTGCAGCGTTCGTAATCGTGGCGATGAACTACACCAGGATCGACGCTCTGGCGGGAATTTCACCGACCGTCGTAAATGTCGTCTTCCTGGCCTTCGCTACCCCCGTGCAGTTCTGGGCAGGTTCGCGTTTTTACAAGTCTGCATGGAGCGCCGCCCGGCTCCGCACATCCAACATGAACACACTGGTGGCTATCGGTACATCGACAGCCTATTTCTACAGCCTGGCCGTAACCGTCCTGCGCCCCGTATTCGAAGATACTCTGGCTTTTTCAGGTGGCGATGTGGGCGGAATTCATGCAACCGGAACTTACTTCGATGTATCTACGGCGATTATTGGCCTGATACTGCTGGGTCGATGGCTCGAAGCAAGGGCACGTGGAAGAACTTCCGATGCCATCAAGAAGCTGATCGGCCTCCAGCCATCTAAGGCAGTCGTGGTCAAAGACGGCACGCAGGTCGAGGTCGATATCGCTGAAGTCGAACCGGGCGACGTAATTGTCCTTCGCCCTGGGGAGCGCGTGCCGGTCGATGGTGAAATTTCAAAAGGCACTACCACCATCGATGAATCGATGCTTACCGGAGAACCCGTCCCGGTCGAAAAACAACCCGGCGACGGACTGTTCACCGGAACCGTTAATGGCACGGGTGCGGTGTGGTTCATTGCATCAGCAGTCGGGCGGGAAACGGTACTTGCAGGAATCGTAAAGATGGTTCAACAGGCACAGTCGTCACGCGCACCAATCGAGCGCCTTGTCGATCAAGTCACCGCCCGGTTCGTGCCAGTGGTTCTCGGTATAGCGCTCACAGTCTTTATCGTCTGGTCGTTCGTCGCTCCCGAGCCAGCGATCATAAATGCGCTGCTCATGACAGTCGCGGTGCTTGTCATTGCCTGCCCGTGCGCACTTGGCCTCGCAACGCCAACAGCCATCATGGTTGGTATGGGCCAGGGTGCAGCGAGCGGCGTCCTGATAAGAAACGCCGATGCGCTCGAACGTGCTCACAGGGTAAATACCGTCGTGTTCGACAAGACCGGCACTCTCACCGAAGGAAAACCTGCGATCACCAGCGTTAATGCGTTTGGTGTCACAAAAGACGAGTTGATTCGGATTGCAGCCGCGGCGGAATCGGCATCCGAACACCCGCTGGCAGGGGCCGTGCTGACTGAAGCTGAAGCCCGCAAAATAGAAATTCCCGAAGCCTCGGATGTGACAGCAATACCAGGGCGCGGAATTTCGGCATCTGTCGATGGCTCAACGGTCCTGGTTGGTAGCCCATCATTCATAAGCGAAAACACCGACCCCTCCTTCGAGTTCACTGAAGCGGGCCTCGAACTTGCTGAAAAAGGTGAAACCGTGCTTGCGGTTGCGAAGGACGGTACGCCGGTCGGACTAATCGGTGTATCAGACAAAATCAGGCCGGGAGCCAGCGTTGCCATCGCAACCCTGAAAGCCCGCGGGATTCATACCGTGATGCTGACCGGTGACAACCGCAGGACGGCAGAGAAAGTCGCCGCCCAAATCGGCATAGACGAAGTCATCGCCGAAGTGTTGCCAGATGGCAAATCGAACGAAATCTCAAGGCTCCGCGATGCCAGGGGAACGGTAGCGATGGTTGGGGACGGGATTAACGATGCGCCAGCACTTGCGACGGCAGATGTGGGGATTGCAATAGGCAGTGGCACCGATATCGCCATCGAAGCCGCTGACGTGACGATAACTTCCGGTGATCCGGGCATGGTCGCTGAACTGATCGACATCAGCCGCAGCACCATGCGCACGATCAAGCAAAACCTGTTCTGGGCGTTCATCTACAACATCATGCTAATCCCGATCGCAGCCGGTGTTCTGTACCCGATTTTCAGTGATGGGGGCGTTCCATGGTTCCTTCAGCCGATTATCGGTCAGGTCGGTTTTATGAACCCGATCATCGCGGCCGCCGCAATGGCCGTGAGTTCGGTGACAGTTGTCACAAATTCTCTGAGGCTGGGCAGGAGAAGCCGCAAACGCAGTTCAGTCCAGCCACCACCGGCGCCAGAAATCGGTAATCCAATACAGGCAGCAAGCTAATTAGCCAGAATTGGCGACAAGTTAACCAGCGCGAAAGCGTACAGAAACAAAATCGATCGACCAAAAAGGAAAAAAACTATGAAAATTCCGTTTCTGGGCAGCAAATCTGAAAAAGCCAGAGACCCCGTCTGCGGCATGAGTGTCGATACCTCGAACCCCGGAGGCGGTGCGTCCACTCATAATGGCACCGTCTACTACTTCTGTGGACCGGGCTGCAAGGTTGCGTTCGAGAAAGAGCCCGAAAGCTACCTTTCAGGTGAAAAATCCGTCGAGATGTAACCGGCCGCCACGCCTTTTTGTATCTCTGACTGAGTCACTCGCGTCTTACTAATCAAGTCGAGCTGGTTTCGCTCGGCCTATCGACAACCCGCTGTAACCGAAAATCACCAAATAAAGTTAAGCATCCCTAAACAGGAACCCGAATGCCCAGAACCGAACAACCGCCAGCCGACGGAATCGCAATTGTCTACACCCACCCGACCTGCGGGTACTGCGATCTGTTAAAAGAAGACCTGGTGAAAAACGACGTTTCCTTTCGAGAAATAGATGTTTCAAAAGAACCCGATCTGTGGGCCGAGGTTGAACGGCTGTCTGGCGGAGACAAGATCACCCCTGTAATGGTCACGGCGGCGGGCGAAGTTGAAATCGGTTACAAGGGGATCGGCTGCAACTACGGCTAGCCGTGAACAAATAATTGGCGGTAGCTGTTGTACTGTTGACTGACAAGGCGTAGCAGCCGTACTCTCAATAGCAGCGGTTAACGCCGCAGCGTGGTCCCGTGGTGTAGTGGTTTAACACGCCTCCCTGTCAAGGAGGAGATCGTCAGTTCAAATCTGATCGGGATCGCCATAAGACAATTCCAACAGCCCCCGGCACTCGCCGGGGGCTCATTGTTAACGAAATCTGCTCTTCTCAATTTCATAGCAAGAGCAGTTTCGGTTACATATTTTCGAGTCGGGTGTCGATTCGGAACGGGTAATCCGGTTTCCGAAATCCCCCGTAACAGCGAGTGACTCCTTCATACTTTCAGCATGGCAACAACTGGTTGTCCGCACTCAATCCGGTCGTAAGATGAATCACGTACGATTGGTTGACAAGCGAACACATCTAGTGAATATTTGTGCCGCAAACAACCGGAGCAAAAAATGACCACCGCGACATTCCCGTTCGCCAGTTTTGGGTTACTGCGCCAAATCCCTGTTGGTCTCTCTGCTAATCCCAAAAAAGCCACCAAAGCCCAATTAAGAAGGCGCGTTACAGAGCGCTTGGAAAATCTGTCGCGTCCTTTGATTGGAATGACCGATGTCGAGAACATCCTTCGATATCTTGAATTGGTTGAGAGAGAGTTCGTAGCAACTATCGCGGAATTTGCAGATCTAGTTACGCCGCGCGAAATAGAAGACGCAAGGGACAAAACGGCTTACAAAACTCTTGTCCAACAATTTTCGGTGATTGAGGAAATGGCGGGACGAGAAAAGCACGATCAAATAGTTTCCGTTGTTCACAGTATGGAAGCGATGTCGGAATGGGTAAGCGACCAAGTCGAAAAATCGCGAGCGTTCGGACATTCAGTTTCTCACGTACAGTCGATTGCGCATAATGCTGCTGTTGCGAAGTACTTTCGAGCATTACTTGGAATGGTTGCAGTAAGTTCGATGGTCAATGACAATGAACCGGGATGGCCAACTGATTCACTAATGCATTTATTCGAAGCGCTTGACGACTTGATGGACGACGCTGAAGTCTCGCTCCTCGGTACTCTTCCAGCCGATTATGACCTTAAGGAATCCCAGCCGCTGAGCGTGTTGGCAGATGTCCTCTAAATACGAGGTCAAATTCGGCAAACGGGCGATAAAACAAATTCGTGATCTGGTCAAAACGCGTCCCAGTACGTTCAAACAAAAGCTAAACGAAACGATTGCAGTTCTCGGTGACAACCCGTTCATTTCAGTTGACGATGGCCGAAGATACCGACCCAAGAAATTAGAAAATGGCCGGTGGGCGGTTCGTGTAGATCAGAATCACAGGCTGGAGTACGCGATTGCGGGCCAAATCGTTCATATTATTAGCGTCTCTGATAGGCGTGATGCATACAAGTCTTGAAGCTCAGTTCAAATCTGATCGGGATCGCCATAAAGCACACGCGAAAAGGCCCCAGGCATAGTCCGGGGCCTTTTCGCGTGGCTGAAAATTGGAGCAGCCGAAAGAACCGTCGAGTACCCTGGCCCTCTACCACTGGCATACACTCGCCAGCATCTGCACCACCACTCCCAATCCGGCAATCAAGGTGAAACTGATATCGGCCAGATATCAGTCATCAGCCGCGGCGGTTGTGCTATCCGGGGTCGGAGGTGTAGAACTCGTCCAACTCCCAGTCACCCTCGCCAAACTGCATGCGCCGTACATTACCGTTTGTGTCAGCCAGGCCGATCAGCGATAACTGAAACTCGAAAAAACATGCCCTCACTACCAAACAACACGCTCCGGGTCGGAGATGTACACATCACTGCCCTCACCGATGGCAGCATCACCTTCGACCCACGGGCCCTGTTTCCAGACACTCCCATAGAAGCATGGGCTCCGTTTTACGACAGGTTCCCCGAGTATTTTGAAGGCCAGTTCTTTCGCAACAACCTTGGCTCGTTCGTATTTACATCCGGCCAGCAACGGATACTCGCCGACACCGGCTTTGGCCCGCATGGAGAGATGCTCGGGTATCCGGCACCGGGCGAACTCCTCGCCGACTTTAAACGGAACAACATAGGGCTGGATTCCATCACCACGGTATTTTTGACTCACCTGCATGGCGATCATGTCGGCTGGAACCTCCGGGAAGACCTACCAGACAGGCCTCTCAGCTTCCCTGATGCTCGCTACATGGTTCACGAAGCCGACTGGAACCACTTCACCACCGATGAACTACTCGAATCGGACCGGGGCGGGCCGACCAGCCGTAGCGTGCTGCCACTCGAAGAACAGGGCGTGCTCGACCTGATGGACGGCGAAACGGAACTTGCACCCGGTATTACCGCAATACCAACGCCCGGCCACACACCCGGTCACATGAGCCTGCTCATCGCGTCCAGAAACGAACGGGCGTTGCTGGTCGGTGACATACTCGGCTCGCCAATGCAGGCAACCGAAACCAACTTCCGCTACACGCCGGACTGGGACGCTCTGATGGGAATCACGGCGCGAAAAAACATTCTCGATCGAGCCGAGCGGCAGAAGGCCATCGTTATTGGCAGCCACCTGAGCTATCCAGGGTGGGGTGTAATCGTGCGGTGGGAAGGTCGTCGCTACTGGAAAGCCCTGTAGTTCAACCTTCAGGACATGCTGACTCCTTCCCCATTTCGAAATACGAGTCAATGCCGGGAAAACGCCCGATCCACCAATCGCCGGAACAGCCTGTCGGCCAGAAAATAAAGACAACGACCCCAGCACCAATGAGCAAATCAAACTCGAAGCCCAATCCAGAGCAGTACACAGTGATCGACACAAAAGCCGTTGAGTGGGCCAAGAGCTTCAACCCGAAACTTGGCGTCGACCTCGGACGACTGATGCTTCGTACAGACCCCAGTAACGGTGCCGAAATCAGGATGATCCGCTATCCGAAGGGCATCGTGAACCCCGAACACACTCACCCTTGCGGTCACGGGATATTCGTTCTTGAAGGCAAACTTCGGACCCACCGGGGCACATATGGGCCTGGAACGTGGGTATGGTTCCCCGAGGGCGAGCCAATGGAACACGGAGCGACCGATGAGGGCGACATGACCGGAATTTTCATCACCGATGGCGCTTTCGATATTTTTTACAAAGACGACGAGTAACCGACCGATCCTTAGGGCCTGATTAACAGGCTTCACAGCAGAGGGTTTATGGCAAAGAAGAGCATTTTCAAAGCAAAACGTGTGGCGAACGAGAGCGTTTCAGGTTGGCTCGTAAATCACGCAGTGGTAGTCGAAGACGGGATTATCACCGCGGTCGAGCCATCAGCAAAGGTTCCTGCCAACGGTGCCGGTGGCGCATACGAAGTATTCGACATTGGCGACGTTTCGTTACTGCCGGGGCTGATCGACGCCCACTGCCACATGCACTGCAGCGCAACGCACGACGCGCAGGCGCTGGCGATGTCGGAAAACAACCAACAACTCACAATTCGCGCCACCAACAACATGCGCAAGGCCGTGCTCGCCGGAACCACAACTATCCGTGACCTCGGCTCCCGTAACGAGGTCGCCTTTGCAGTGCGACAGATGATCGAAGACGGACATGTGCCCGGGCCTCGACTGTTACTGGCCGGAACACCCATCACCATAACCGCGGGACACTGCTGGTTTTTCGGAACGGAAGCCGATACGGTCGATCAAGTGCGCACTGCGATCAGGGCTCAGGTAAAACTCGGCGCGAACGTCATCAAAATGATGGCTACCGGCGGAATGTTCACCCCCACGGCGAATCCGCGAAAACCTCAGTATTCAGTCGAACATTTAAAAGCAGCGGTGGAAGAAGCCCACCGGATGAACGTTCCAATCGCCACCCACACGCTTTCCGCGCAGGGAACCCGGAACGTGGTTGAAGCCGGGGTAGACCACCTGATACACGCTCGCTGGTACGATTCCGACCCCGACAAAGGCATGGATTACGACCCGGACACCGTAAAAAAGATGGTCGATAAGGGCCAGTGGCTCGATCCCACTATCGGCCATCACCTGCTCGGCAAAGAGGCAAAAGCAAGGGGCGAAACTGGTCCTATGTCGCCGCACTGGGCCGTTTCATACAAGTTGGTGCCGGAATCCGAGCATGTCGAAAAATTGATGATGATGCACGATGCGGGCGTAAGGTTCACAACCGGGCTGGACATGGGAATGGCCTACGGGACTCACGACCGCTCGGCCGCCAACGCATGGGCGTTTGTTGAGACATTCGGGTGGTCCAATTGGAAGGCCATCCATGCCTCTACGGCCGGTACGGCAGAAGCCCTGAGGCTCGCTGGCATAGTGGGCAGTTTGAAGCCTGGTATGGTGGCCGATATGGCCGCTTTTGCCGGAGATCCTGCCAGTAACATTCGCGACATGGACCAGGCCAAAACGGTCGTTCAGTCGGGCCGTGTCTTGAAGCTCGACGGAGTTGTGCTGGTGTAGTCACGGAGTTTCGAGCCGGTTACGATCCAATCGAACGTTCGTAACCAGCTTTTTGTGTTTAGCCACGCGGGGCAGAACGGGCCGCAAACGTTGGCGATACCCGAAGATTCTGGGTAATCTCGGCAGAACCGCAAAACGCTATCGGGTTCGCCCTTCAACAACTGGAGCCAAACACGATTTACGCTAACCGGTTAGCCCGGGAATTCCAGTCTGAGTCGTGGTCGTGCCAACTGCCGTCGCTGCCTGCAGAATTGTCAACGTCACAACTGCCAGAGCAGCAAGCATTACAGCAATAGTCACTCCCGATACACCGCTCTGACTGCTCCGTCCGTTCATCCTGTTCAAATTTGCTCTTCGTATTGTTCGTATCGACATTTTTTTACCGTTCTGACCTTTGACAGACCCTGCTGGGTGTCTGTTCCCGATCGCTGCGTGCTGGCCGACTAAGTCGGTGGATACCAATGCGCGATCGATGCTGTGGATATCACCACCTCAGGATGGCAGGAACCACGGGGTGTTCAGTAGGTTGGATCACCTAACGCTATTGCGGAAATGCGCAAGTTTGGTTCGATACGGCCGGCTGGCACCGCTAACAATGAAAGGGTCCGCAAGTCGGAATCCGTTCTCAGTGAATCAAGAATCAACCAAATTCCTGATACTCTCTCGCAACGTTTTTGAAGCCACAGGCGATGATCGCGGGTTTCACCAGCCCCCATGCAGCTTTCTCCCAGCGCTGTCCGAGAAAACTCAGGGGAAGGGCGCAACTGGCGCAGCTACGCATCGCACTGCCTTAGCGGGCAAAACATTTTGAAATCATCACGCTCCATTCGCGCCACTTCCCATGCCATTGAACTAAAATCCGTATATTCACAGATATTTCCTGAACTTGAACCACCAGAACTGGCGGTAAGTTTTGCCAGAACGTCCAATCTCGCTACGCAAAGCGGCCAAAATAATAGGAGTCCATCACTCAACCCTTGCACGCGCAGTAAAGCGGGGTGAAATCCAGCCCACCATCACAACCCCCGGCGGTTGGAACCGTTTTTCTCGGCGAGATATTGAACGATATTCACGGACGCTCGAAGCCGCCGACGCCGTCCGCGTCCAGATCGACGATCCCTCGGTCGACCGTGCGCTGGGCGAAATTCCCCGACTGGCACGAGAACTTACAGGTGCAGACTACGCCGCTGTAACTGTTCAGGAGGCAGGCGGCAGGCCAATACGCATCTACCACGACGGCCTGGATTCCGCTATCGATTGGAATTCAATGGAACTGCCAACGGGACGGGGCATGTTGGGCGTGCTGGGCGATGCCACCTCGCCACTGAGAATGGACGATCTATCGAAGCACCCGAACCTGTACGGTTTTCCAGCCTGGCACCCTCCTATGAAAGCCATGCTTGGAGTGCAGATAGCAAACGGTGCGGGACTCAAGGCAAACCTGTACCTCGCAAACTCTCCTGAACGGGGAGGATTTACCGAACAGAACGAGCAGCAGCTGGTGCATTTAACTCACTTTGCCCAACTGGCTCTTGATTCAGCTCATCTTTACGAACGTGAACGAGAAAACCGTGTTCTTGCGGAATCTGCCGAACGCCGACTCCAGGCCGTTATCGAAGAATCAACTGTAGGAGTCGTAATAGTCGAAGCTGGCACTCGTATATTGCTCGGGTCCAGCCAGGAAGCCCGCCGCCTGTTCAACCACTCTCTCGACCTCGGAATGTCGCTCGATAATTTGAACCGTTATGCTAATTTTTACGATGAGGACGGGAGGTTGGTCAAAAACGACGAACTGCCACTTGCGCTGGCACTGGCGAACCGTGAACAGACCAGAGCACGCCCGATGATTATCGAACGTCTGGACGGTTCAAGGGTGCATGTGCTGGTTACGGCTGCGCCTATAAGCGCCGAGGACGGAGGCCTCGATTCAGCAGTGCTCGTCTTTCAGGATGTTGCCCATATTCGCGAGGTCGAAGAGGTCAAATCGGAATTCCTCTCTATGATTACCCACGATCTCCGTTCCCCACTGGCGACTATCAAGGGAGTAGCGGCATCGCTGAACGTAAATCCAAATCTCGATGGCGAAGGCAAAATCGGTCTCGACGCAATCGATGAAGAAGTCGATCACATGATCGAGCTGGTCTCTAACATTCTGGATATGTCCCGTATTGAATCCGGTACACGGGGTGTCGAGCGCGAAATCTGCCATATGGCCGACATTATCCACGATGCGATTCGTCGAACGTTGAATTCTCGCCACGGAAGTGGTCGCGTAATCAACGCAACCATTCCCGCCGGGCTACCAGAAATGTATGCCGACCCCGGCCAGTTGGGAAGAGTTATGGACAACCTTCTCAGCAATGCGATGAAATACACACTTGGGAAAGTAGAGATCGTAAATTCATATAACGAAAAAACCGACTCGATCTGCACCAAAGTGATCGATCAGGGCGATGGAATACCACATTCTCAGCGTAAAGAAATTTTCGACAAGTTCTACCGCCTGCGTGAAGGGCGAACACAGGGTCGCGAAGGCTCAGGACTGGGGCTGGCAATTTGCAAATCGGTTATCGGCGCACACGGTGGAAGCATAGGCGTGTCGACCAATCCGGAAGGTGGTGCCACCTTCTGGTTCGAGTTCCCGCGAGACCCCGGTGTAAAACCCGGCGCGCTCATAGTTAACGAAATCGGGTCACAGCGTGTTCCGCGTAACCACAAAACTCAACCCGGTGCGACTCGCACCTCTGGAACTGAGGAGAAGAAAATATGACACAAATTAACGAGAGACGAGAGAAACCCGGTGTCCTGGTGGTCGACGACGACCCGAAGATCCGGCGTCTTGTGGCGACCCATCTGGGCAAGTCTGGCTTCGAGGTGTACCTGGCCGCTAACGGCGAAGAAGCCATCTACCAGGCATCGCTTCAGCAACCCGATGTGGTGGTGCTCGATCTTGCCATGCCAGGAATCGACGGGTTTGAAACGCTCGCACGCCTTCGAGAGTGGTACACCGAGCCTGTGATAATCCTCTCGGCCACCGACCAAGAGCAAGAAAAGGTGCGGGCCCTGGATCTTGGAGCCGACGATTACATCACGAAGCCGTTTGGCACAGAAGAACTTGCCGCCCGGATACGGGCTGCGATCAGGCGCACTGAGCGACTGTCCGGGAATTCCGATGCGGCCGATCCCGTTGTCAAAGCCGGTTCGTTCGAAATCGACCTTGCTGCCCGACTTGTTTATCGGGACGGTGAAGAAGTGCGCCTGACACGGACCGAATACGACCTGCTGAGAGCCCTTGCCGTCAATGCGGGCAAGGTGATGACTCACCGGCAGCTTCTGCAATCGGTGTGGGGGCCAGAATACGGCGAAGAGACCGAGTATTTGCGGACGTTCATTAAGCAGATCCGTCGAAAACTAGAAGAAGACCCTTCACGCCCGAAGCAGATCCTGACCGAACCGGGAGTCGGTTACCGGCTGTTCGTGGACTAGGGCGGGAAACGGACTGTCCCAGGCAACTGAGCTTTTCCATAGCACCGTCATCCCGCGTCTGAATTTCTCCCGATGAAAATCGGAGGTGACATCTAACGAAAAACATAAAGCCTGTTTTCGAACGTGACAGACCGCCCGCCCGCTTACGCCCCGTATGCCTGACGGCAGCAAATATCCATTCGAATTCTCGCCAACGGCCAGAACGACGGTGCTGCCCGTTATCTGCCCAGCGCTTTTCGGCCCGCCTCTATCGTCTCGACTATCGCGTCCACATCGAACACACATCCGCCCCACGTCCCACCGCTTACTGCCTGAAGCGCCGCCCACAGACGAGAATCGTCGGGTAGCTGTGGGTGCGGGGCCAGATCATTTGGCTGTGGTCTATTTTCCAGTTCAGCAGTACCCCATTCGACGCCCTTCACCACACCATCGACGCCAACAAGGTTTAACGACCCTGACAGATTTTTCCGGTCAACAATAATCTCGATCACGTCGCCATCTCGCACACGACCGATCGGGCCTCCCGCAAGCGCCTCAGGCCCGATATGGCCGATACAGGCACCCGTCGAAACGCCCGAGAATCTTGCATCGGTAATCAGCGCAACCTGCTTGCCATATGAAAGATGTTTCAGCGCAGCAGTGATCTGGTACACCTCTTCCATTCCGGTCCCGAGCGGGCCACCACAGGTGACAACCATGATGTCGCCAGCCTTGATTTTTTTATCCCCGTCCCGACTCTTGATCGCCCCCATTGCGGCACGTTCCGACCTGAACACACGCGCTGGCCCCGTCTTGCGGTACACACCATCGTCATCAACCACGGCGGGGTCGATGGCAGTGCTCTTTATCACTGAACCCTCGGGCGTAATGTTGCCCATCGGGAACGTGACCGTGCTCGTAAGGCCCTTCGCCTTTGCACGGTCGGGCGACATGATTACATCTTCGGGGTCAATACCATCGACGTCTTTCAGGTACTTGCGGACATCGTGTCGTCGCTCTGAATCCTCCCACCAGTCCAGGTTTTCGCCGAGCGTTTGCCCTGTAGCAGTCAACACGCTCGTATCGATCAGGCCCATCTTGCGCAGGTGGAGCATCACTTCGGGAACACCGCCAGCAGCATAAAGCTGGGTAGTCGGGTGGCCGACCGGGCCGTTCGGCAGGACATCGACAAGGCGGGGCACATTGGAATTAACCCTGGTCCAGTCAGAAACCGTCATGCGTCTGCGACCGGCAGCATGCGCGATGGCTGGCATGTGCAGCAGCAGGTTGGTCGAACCACCACATGCAGCGTGAAGCGCCATGGCATTCTCGAAAGCAGCATCAGTCAGGATGTCGTGGGAAGTCACCCCACTGTGTTCCATTGCGACAAGTGCGCGTGCGGATCGACGCGCAATATCAAACCACGCCGGTGTGCCGCTTGGCGCAAGGGCCGAATGTGTAATCGCAAGGCCAAGGGCCTCGGCCACCACCTGCGAAGTGCCTGCCGTACCGAGAAACTGGCAACCCCCACCCGCGGAAGCGCACGACCTGCAGCCAACATCCTGTGCATATTCCAGGGTCACTTCGCCCTGAGCGAACCGGGCGCCGATCGACTGGATCTGACCGGTGTCCTCGCCAATATACGGTTTGAGAGTCGTACCACCCGGAACTATTACGGCTGGCTGGCCTGGCAGCCCCGCCAATGCCATCATCATGGCTGGCAGACCCTTATCGCACGATGCGATACCGAGCACGCCGCGCACGGTCGGCAGCGACCTGGCGATACGCCTGAAGACCTGTGCCGCATCGTTACGGTATGGCAGCGAATCGAGCATCCCAGTCGTTCCCTGAGTCCGGCCATCACAGGGGTCGGAGCAGAACGCTGCGAACGGAATAGACTTTAGTTTTTTCAGCTCCTCGGCTGCCGCCACAACCATGTCCCGCAATTCAAAGTGGCCTGTGTGCAGGCCCAGGGCAATCGGCGAGCCGTCTTCTGCTTTCACCCCGCCCACTGTTGAAAGAATGATGAACTGTTTTCGCAGCAGTTCGGCGGGGTTCCAGCCCATACCGGCGTTCTGCGTCATACCGAAGTGGTTGCCGCTCGGCTCTTCGATCAAAAACTCGGCGGTGAACGGAAGTGATCCTTTCGGGCCTTCGGCATGTGTCTGAATAGCCCGGGTGGCCGGGTCAGCGCCTGTACCCAGCACCTCGTCAATGGAAACTGCTGCGGTGTCATGGTCGGAGTAAGCACGATAGGTCATTGTTTTCAGTTTCTGCTTGGAAGTAGGTCGGAATTAAGATGGAACCGGGCACGGTGTTGACCTGGAACTCTCGCACAGTGCTAAATCACGCCACAGCAGCACAAATCCGAAAAACACCGCTCCTAAGAGCGGCCGTTGTGGGTTGAACCGTGATCCAGGGCGCGGTCAAGTATGAAGGCAGAGTTGATAAGTGCAAGGTGCGTAAACGCCTGCGGGAAGTTTCCGAGCATGTCGCCAGTGGGCCCGGTCTCTTCTGCGAACAGGCCAAGCGGACTTGCATAGCCAAGCATTCTCTCGAACAGGAATCGGGCTGCCTCAAGCCTGCCGGAACGAGTGAGGGCTTCGACAAGCCAGAAAGTACACATCGTGAACGTACCCTCCCTGCCCTCCAGCCCATCTGGCGATTCCTCAGGGTCGTACCTGTACACCAGCGAATCACGCGTCAGGGTCTCCTCGATCCGTTTAAGCGTCGACATCATCCTTGGATCGCGGGGCGAAAGCGCACCGATGTTCAGTAGTTGCAGCAGCGCAGCATCCACCACACTCGAACCGTACGACTGCGTGAAACTCTGAAGTTCCTCGTTCCAACCCTTATCCATGATCTCGCGCAAAATATTGTCGCGTGCTGTGATCCACAGTTCACGGTTAGCTGGGAACGACCTCTCATCAGCCAGTTTCAAGCCCTTTGCAAGTGCGTTCCATGCCATCAGTTTCGAGTGCACAAAATGCTGCCGCCCACCGCGGGTCTCCCAGATGCCTTCGTCCGGCTCCTGCCAGTTTTTCGAAACCCAATCGAGAATTTTCGACAGTGAAATCCACATGTCGTACGAAATGGGCCAGCCGTGCCGGTTGTATATGTACACCGACTCCATCAGTTCGCCGTAAATATCCAACTGAAACTGGTCATAGGCAGCGTTGCCAACTCTTACCGGCCCGGAACCACGGTAACCACTCAAGTGCCCCAGTATTTTTTCTTCCAGGACATGCTCCC
>CAYLWG010000017.1:0-6555 GCA_964387235.1 uncultured Dehalococcoidales bacterium | reverse complement strand
GAATGCCGTACATGATCTGCAACGGGCGGTCTGAATCGGGATGATCCTCACGTGTCCTGTCACCGAGCCAGCGAATAAACCCGCGCGCCTCTTCCACGTAGCCCATCCGCATGAACGCATCGACTGTCAGCGCTGCATCACGAATCCAGCAGTAGCGGTAGTCCCAGTTACGCTCGCCACCGATTTCCTCTGGCAACGAAGTCGTAGGAGCAGCGATAATTGCACCAGTTGGAGAGAAAGTGAGAAGTTTCAGTGCCAGTAGCGACCTGATCACATCTTCTCGCCAGCGACCCTGATACGTGCACTTGGAAACCCATTCCCGCCAGAAATCGACCGTCTCCCTGAACTCCCCATCGGCCTCACGGGCGGTCAAACAGACAGGCGCATCGGTCGACGACCCCATCCACTCAAGAACGAATGGCATCGACTCTCCATAGCTCAGCGTGAACTCGGCCAGGGCTGCGCCGCCCTCGATCCTGAAGTCGCAGGGTGCCGTTAAACTCAGGCGCTCCCCGGTCTCGGACGTAAAAATAACTCCGCAATCGATTTTTTCGACACTGTGCGGGGTTCTGGCAAAATCGAACGACGGCTCGCACCTCATCCGCATTTTTGTCTCACCCAGAACCCCCTGCGCAAGACGCACGACCCTGGTCTCTTCATCGCTCGAAATGTCGTATTCCGACTGCCCTGGAGCTTCAGCCTCATCGTGTTGCTCGTGCACCGGCATAAAATCGGTAACCTGCGCGGCAGAATCGTCGCTACCAAACCGAGTTATCAGAACATTGGTTTCTGGGAAATAAATCTGCCGGTGATCGACCGAATCAATAGCAGTAATTGAAAAACTGCCACCTTTTTCGTCATCAAGAAGACTGGTGAAAACAGCAGGAGAATCGAAGAACGGCAGGCACAACCAGTCGATCGAACCGTCGTTGCCAACGAGCGCGGCCGTATGCATATTTCCGATCAGTCCGTAGTCTTCAATCCGCTTAAAAGCCATAATTTCCTGTAATGGGTCGAATGTTGTTCAACTGGCACCACTGAGTTTGCGGCAAGGTCGGTGTATCGGCAACCGCCCTCCGATATCCGCAGTCAGGCAATTTCTGAGCGACTACACGAATCAAAACATTAAAGAATTCCAGCGCGAGCATTTCACCCAACCAAACCAAAATATCTGGAAAACAGCCATATTTGGCAAGGCACTTTTCCACATGACACTCGCATCCAACGGTTACAGCATGTTAACTGCTCTCAAAAAACTGGCAGGCGTGCGCTGCCGACCCGACCGGGCGGGGGCAAGTTCGGGAACAACAATCGCGGGGCGCGCACGCCACTAAAAACTCACGGAATGCCTGAGCCATCTGCTGCTGCCACAACCGGCGGCATACCGGCGCTAAGAAATCGGCTCAGGTCAGACCTGCATCAAGATATCTGGACGTAATATTGACCAACTCAGGGCTTGGGCTGTGTAAGGCTGTTTTAGGGGCGATCTGGTGTCCCTGCATCTCGTATTCAAGAACCTCACAGGCGAGGTTGGAAGATCTTTCCTTCGGCACGGGCAGAACCGGCGGCACGGGCGGCATGAGCCGCACAGGCCTGTGCATTTGTGGGCACGACTACTCGTGGCATAACGCCATGCCAGATAAGAAGTAAAAACCCATAACTCAACTGCTGGTGCCCGGCCAGTCCAAAACTTGAACCAGTCAGCCGGTCCCACTGATTCTGGCCCAATTCTTGCTCACTTATGACGACAGTTATTTCGTATTCACTTCACTCTCAGCACTACAGGCCATTCGGATCCAGACGATTTACCCTACTGTGTTACGCTCGGTCGGTGGTCGCAGGAGTTGCGTCCGCCATTTCCAGAACAGGTAGTCCAGCGACATGGGTCGATTGATCCTCGTTTCAAACCGATTGCCAGTAACGGTTGAGAGCGACTTTTCAAGCAAACCCGATTCTCCGGGCCAGCAGATCAACCGCAGCTCTGGCGGCCTCGTATCAGGGCTCGACCCCCTCCATCAGCAGGGTAGCGGGTTGTGGATCGGCTATCCCGGAGCAGACCCCAACGACAGCACGCGCTCTTTGCTGAAAGAAATGCGGCTAGAGCCGGTCGATATTCCGGCCCCAGAGTACTCGGGTTTCTACGATGGTTTTTCAAATACAGCGATCTGGCCGTTATTCCACTACCTGCTCGAATACTGCGATTTCGACCCGAAATCCTTTGAAGCGTATAAACGTGTAAACCAGCGGTTCGCCGATGCGGTACTCGCCCATGCCGAAGAAGGCGACACGATCTGGATACACGACTACCAGCTAATGCTGGTGCCCAGCATGTTGCGTGAAAAGCTTCCCGGCGCGCGAATCGGCTTCTTCCTTCACATCCCGTTTCCGGCCTCGGAAATACTGCGTGTTGCGCCGCAGCGGGAAGAACTGATGCGAGGCCTTCTCGGAGCCGACCTTATCGGTGTCCACACCTACGAATATGCCGACCACCTTGCGCAATCGTTCAGAGGAATACTGGGCCTTGAATCCCGCCAGGGCGTGGTAAACCTTTCCGGACGCAGCGTCCGAATCGAAGCTCATCCGCTTGGAATCGATGTCGATGGTCAGCGCGCGGCGGCCTTCTCTGATGAGGCCGATCTAATACTCGCCCAATACAGGCGAACACTTGGCAAAAGACATGTAATACTCGGCGTCGACAGGCTCGACTACACCAAGGGAATCCCCAATAAACTCGAAGCATTTAAATCGCTTCTTGATCGTAAGCCAAGATGGCGAGAAAGCGCCGTGATGATCCAGATAGCCGTACCCACACGCGAAGCTATCGGCGGCTATCGGGATCAGAAGTCGGAAGTCGAACAACTTGTTGGCGAAATCAACGGTCTCTACGGTAAGCGCGGCCGAACACCAGTTCAATACATATACAACTCGGTCTCTCCTGCAGAGCTTGGAGCCCTGTACCGACTGGCCGATGTCGCATTCGTTTCACCGATACGCGACGGGCTGAACCTGGTCGCGAAGGAATACGTAGCGTGCCGCGACGATGGTGGAGGAGTGCTGGTCCTCAGCGAATTCGCCGGGGCAGCCTCGGAACTCGGTGAGGCGCTGCGGGTTAACCCGTGGGACATCACTGGCACGGCAGAACAGCTCGAACGTGCGCTCGACATGGCTTTTGAAGAGCGAAACGAACGGATGGCACCAATGCACCGGCGTGTTGTTGAAAACGACGTACACCGATGGGTCGACCGGTTCATGCGGTCGCTCGGAAACCCAGTGAATCCAGAAAAAAGGAATAACGCCACGCCACCAATGCTGAGTTCCAGCGTGCTTTCAAAAACTCTCGCCGCACCGTTCGCATCTGCCAAATCACCGCTCATCATGCTCGACTACGATGGCTCGCTCCGAGAGTTCACGCCGCGATATGAAGACGCCGTACCTACGGAGGACATCCTCAACCTGCTGAACGACCTTGTAGCCCTGAAAGATCTCACGGTATATATCAATAGCGGGCGGGACCGACACACGCTGGGTGAATGGTTCAGCGAAGTAAACATTTCGCTAATTGCCGAACACGGGTCATGGGTCAGGCACAAAGACCAGACCGAATGGCACCAGCTCGGCCCACCACCCGATCTTTCCTGGAAGGAAGAAGCCAGATCGATCTTGAACGCGTACGCGGCCCGAACGCAGGGCGCGCGCATCGAAGAAAAATCGTCGGCCCTCGTATGGCACTACAGGGAAGCTGATGACGACGTTGGGGATTGGCAATCGCGTGATCTCACGACGCATCTTGAAAATACCCTGGCAAGTGCGCCAGTCGAAATTCTTACAGGGTCGAAAATCGTCGAAATCAGGCAACAAGGTCTCGACAAAGGACGTGCCTACGACATCGTCGAATCAGAGCAAGGGCCTTTCGATTTCGTACTCGCAACTGGTGACGACCGTACCGACGAGGACCTGTTCGCACGGCTCGGCCCCGATGCTTTTTCGGTTCACGTAGGCCAGGGCGGGTCACTTGCCTCGTCATCGCTCCATTCACCGTCCTCGGTGCGGCGGTTGCTGGCCCTTCTCGTAAAAGCCCGCTCGAATTAATTCACCACACTTCTCGCATTTCTTCAACTACGGATGTTTCGGCCAATTCTCAGGGGGCAGCTAGATACTGCGCCGAATATGCCGCAAAGCAGGCACGTTGGAATAGGTACTGAACGCTGTCCTGATAGTGTCGGGAGTCGAATTCAGATAGACAACAAGATGAGGCCACAACTATGCGAGCACTTTTACTGGACAGAGTAGGCCCGGTCGGCAGCTTGCATGTTGGCGACTTGTCCGTCACGGAACCTGGCCCTGGCGAGATACGTGTGAAAGTGCATGCGGCGGGCCTGAACCCGGTCGATTACAAACTGGCAGGGTGCGGCAACGAAAACTGGAACTGGCCGCACGTACTCGGGCTGGATGTGGCGGGCGTTGTCGATGCGGTTGGTGCTGGTGTCGATGAATGGAAAGTTGGCGACCGGGTTTTTTATCACGGCGACCTCAGCAAGCCGGGTGGTTTTGCCGAATATGCGATCACAACTGCACACACAACAGCCCGAATCCTCGAAAACGTTGGGTTTGTGGATGCCGCGGCAATCCCATGTGCGGGGCTGACTGCCTACGAGGCCGTTGTACGCAGGCTCAATGTGCAGCCGGGCCACGTTGTGTGGATGCAGGGCGGCGCGGGCGGAGTCGGCGGTTTCGGTGTGCAGATATGCGCCAACATCGGGGCCACGGTCATCACTACAGCCTCGGAGCGCAATCACGAATACGTGAAGTCGCTCGGTGCTGCGCATGTGATCGATTACAGCAAAGAAAATGTTGTCGCCCGGATCATGGAAATAACTGGCGGTAGAGGTGTCGATCGCGTACTTGGTGCGGTAGATTCCGATACCGCTGACCAGGGCATCAGAGTACTGGCGTTCAGGGGCGGCATAGCAACTGTCGCTGGCCTACCCACGCTTAACGAATCCACGTTCGACAATGCGAAGTCGGTTCACCGTATAGCGTACGGGGGCGCTCACACGTCAAACAACCGCGCTGCCCAGACCGATCTTGCGCGGATGGCCGAAGAGATGATCGCGCTGGTCGCCGAGAAGAAGATCGACCCGATGGTCGAGCAGGTAATCGGGCTGGACGACATCCCAGACGGTCTAGCCCAACTTGAAACCCGGCACGTCCGCGGCAAGATAGTTGCGAAGTTGGGTTAGGGTACTCAAGCAGTTACCTCATTACCCGAAATCTCTCTTGCCGGACCTTCTCGTCAACGCCCGCTCGGGTAGCGACGGACGGCGTCTGCGTCCCCGTGTGACGATACAATCCGCCCACTGAACTACCTATCAGACGAGTCTGTCGGAGCAAACGAACCAGCCAACATGAAGATCACCGATATCAAGACACATGTCGTCATGCCCATACCTGGACTTGCCTGGCTATTTGTAGAAGTTGAAACCGATGAGGGAATCACCGGGCTCGGCGAATGCACCGACTACGCTGTGAACAGCCATCTGGTGCGCGGGCTCGAAGCTGTTAAACCGCTGGTAATAGGTTCCGACCCCAACAACATCGAAGAAATCTGGCAGCGAATCTTCCACGCGTACTCCGATCTGAACGGGCGCGGCTACGTTTCGCACCTGATAAGCGCAATCGACATCGCTCTGTGGGACATCAAGGGCAAGGTTCTCGGAGTGCCGATCTACGACCTGCTGGGCGGGCCGCTTCGGGAAAGCGTCCCCCTCTACACACACGTTCGCGACCTCAGCAACGGCAGCGGTATCGATACGCTGATCGAAGAGGCAAAACTCACAGTTGCAGCCGGGTTCAAGGCGATAAAGACCGACCCGTTCCCGAACCGCCGAACGATGGGCGAAACTTACTACGGTGCGAATATGGTCGAACGCATGGAGCCGAAAGCGATTGCAGAGGCGGTCGAGTGGATGGAGGCGTTACGGGAGGCTGTTGGCCCCGACTACGAAATCCTTGTTGACGCTCACGCCCGCATGGATGTCGCATCGGCGATAAAGGCTGCCAACGCAATCGAGCACATCGACCTTGTCTGGTTCGAAGAGCCGACACATGTCGAGAACCACAATTCGCTGCGCCAGATTCGAGAAAACACCAACGTGCCGCTGTGCGTCGGCGAAAGGCACTTTACTCGCTGGGACTACGACGAAATTCTGCGCGACCGGCTCGTCGATTACATCATGCCCGACGTTGCGTGGTGCGGCGGCATCAGCGAAATCAGGCGCATTGCGGCGATGGCCGAAATTCAGTACATCCGGGTCAGCCCACACGATGCACTCGGCCCGGTCGCAATCGCGGCATCGTTCCAGTCGTCGATGGTCATCCCGAACCTGTATCGCGAAGAGTGTCTGCACACATGGTTCCCGGCGTTCGAGAAGATCGTCACACCCATGTTCGATGTGCGCGATGGCTCGATCTATCCGAACGGGCTGCCGGGGCTTGGAATCGAACTAGGGCTAATCGACAATTGATCAAAACCCGTACCGGATTGCAGCAGGGAGT
>CAYLWG010000016.1:0-22913 GCA_964387235.1 uncultured Dehalococcoidales bacterium | reverse complement strand
CCCGCCTCGAGACTTTCGGGCTTGACGGTTGCCAGCCAGAAATACGAAGCTTCCCCGCCCTGGCGTGAGATTTCTGCCAATGCGGGGAATTTTCTCGCAGTAACGAACATTGGTATTAGCTCGAAGCTTGACCCAACCACCCCGAAGCCTTCGTCCACAACTCGCCAGTAATCTGAGCCTGGTTCCAACCGTTCGAAGAGTGCGACTACACGGACTGCCACTACCCCGTCGGATCCTGATGGCGACTGGTAATTGAACTCTTCTCCCGCACCCAGCCCGTACTGCACGGCGAATGATCGTTCGATCAGGACATCTACCTTGCTGGTGATATCGGCTGGTTCGTCCGCAGGGGGCCAGGCCCCTTCCACAATGTCGATCTCGCCGACAAAGTCGTAAACCGAACTGAAGAATGCACGCCGACGGTCGAGCGGATCCGCAGGATCAACGAAAGAAGGAACAAACGTGGGGGTACGAAAACCCCGGTAAACCGGGCCCGCCGCATCACCTAGCGCAAGTCTCGATTCGTTGTGTATTTGTTCGGTCAGGGCGACGTGGGATTTACTCGAAAATGGCCTGAGCCGCCCTCGCAGTTTCACGTCGAGCGCGTCCGACCCTTCTTCGCTCAACGATACGGCGAGAATGCCGGTCGAAACACTGTCAAGAAACGCCAGCGTACCCGCCACGCACGTCACCGCAACCGCTACTCCAACAATGCTGATGAGTGTGTATGCGACCCGGCTCCTGATCCGTGCCGTTGCCAGTCGAACGCCAGCTTTAATATCGGTTTGAAGTTGGCGAATCATCCGATTCCGCCTTCACGGCCAACGACCTGTCGCTGCGAGCGCAACATCATGTACGCGAAAAGACCGATTAACCCCGCGATCACCAGCGCTGCGATGTATCCGGCTGCCAGTACGTCGATCGTGGTGGTTCGTGAAGGGCCGGCGGCCAGTTGAGTGGTGTAAGCATCAGTGATTCGCGTCGATACGAACGCACCGAGCAGACTACCGAGAAAGATTCCAGATACGACGCCAACCAGGGTGACCAGGCCGAACCTGAACAGTTTTTCAGTCGCCTGACCGAATCTCGACACGCCGAGTACGAAGAGGATATTTGAGGAACGACGTGTTTCAACGAAATCGTGCCCGACGAATAAAGCGAGTCCGGTCACTGTAAGTACTGCCAGGGCCGCGGTAACGACGAAGTGCATGCCTTTCCAGCCGGCCGATGCACCGGCGCTGGCGGTGGATTCATCGACCAGTTGTTCGTAGACAAACACACGGGTATCGGAACCTGCCACGCTTTTTACAAACGGTCGGATTGTCGCTGCCGAGCCGGGTTGGATGGAAACGAATAGTTCTGCCGATCCAGGCAGGACCGGGTCGGTTTTCAGTGACAGGTAATCAAGTACCCCGCGGTAATCGATAATTGCGAACGCGCCGCCAGTGTCGAGAGTCGAAAACGTATCGACGGCCCCGGCCACACGCACCGGCACCACTTTTCCGAAGGCAGTGATGAATCCTGTTTCGCCATCGCTCAGACCAGACTGTTCTTTTAGCACAGGGCTCATCACGAGAGGCAGATAATCGAGGTCATCTCGAAGATGAACGCCTCTAATACCGCGGTCGGTGCCCGGTCCAAAATCAACAGTAACCAGGGCATCTGGGCCACCTGGAGATTTGAACACTCTGCCGTCCACCCCGGCAGTGCCCGGTAGAACGGTCCACTCACCGCCTCCAGCAGCCGTTGAAACAACCTGGACTGAGCCCGCCGTATTCACAACTTCCAGCCTATCGACCGATAACGTGACGGCGCGTCCGACCGGGCCAACGGGTGGTTCGTAGACGAGGATCGAGAGCAGTTCGAACGGCCCGTTCGCGGGGTCGGTTACCGAACCAGTGAACACCTGGTTTATCGCACTCTCGCCGTCTATCTCACTGGGCGACATCAGCACAGTTGAAGTGGTGCCATCGGCTGCTTTTAGCCGGATCCATATATCTACGAAATCCTCCGTTACCTGGCCGATTATCCGGAGGGACTCGGTATCCGTGGGAAGCGCGATGACCTGTAGCGCCAGACTACCCGCTGCCCGCTGAAGCATGTCGCCAGCTTCTACCGCAGACCGCTTCATCGTTTCGTCGATCAGTACTTGTCCCAGTGAATTCGGGTCAACCGCGAGAAGCTCGAATTCGGCCCCCTGGCCGTTGGCTCCGAGCGCAGCGGCAGTGCGTAGGGCTGGCACCCACTCGGTAATCTCAGGTCCATTTGTGAGCTCAATGACTATTTGATTCGATTCGCCGCGAAATCCATTGAGCCCGGCTACACGCACATCAGCACCAGCGGCCTGCGAAGCAGCGAACAGTCCGTTTGCTTCTAGAGAGGCAGAGATTGTTGAATCTGTGACCGCCGTCACCGTGGCAATGGTGATCAGTGTCAGCAGCCAGGCGTGGCGGAACGATGACCTCAACATTGATGTGATCGCGTACCAGGTGACCGACGATATTCTGCCCACTGGCCGGGAACCCAGTCGCGGGACGAAGGGCCAGAGCCGGACGAGGGCCAGCACCACCGCTATGGCCACAATGCCGGTCGAAGTCATAATCCAGGCGGAACCGAGATCGTTCTGGCCTGAGAGGGGTGAGAGAAGCCCGCGTGCGTCTATTTCCCAGATCAAGATTGCCGATATCGCCACTATTAGCAGGTCGAGTTTCAATCGCCATATCAACGGTGGCCTGTTGGTAAAGTCCGCTGAAACTCTCGATAATCTCCGCTTCGCCGTCAGGTTAATGCCCGGCAACATAATCAGGAGAGCAGACGCTAATCCAACCGCTGCGGAAATTCCAAAATTCGCCATCTCAGGCCTGATCGTCAGGTTCGAACCGTCCGTAAGTGGTCTTAGCGCATCGACTGTTCCAAGGTACGGAACAATGAGCCACGCCAGCGGTGGGCCCAGCAACATGGGAATTACCAGAACGATCACGGCCGATAACGAACTGAACCCGAGCAGGTTGAACGTCGCCCCACCACGTAGACCGAGTCGCCGGATACTGCTTTCAGACGATGCGGTCATGACGGAACTGGCAAGTAACACCACCTGACCGGCCACCAGCAATAAAAGTACCGATGAGATAGCAACCGGGACCATCTGCGCTGATCTATCCCGCTTAAGTTTCGCCAGCGGTGCTTCGGCCCCGGCGAAAGCCCTTCCGGTTGGGGCCACCGCGCCTGCTGCACGTGTAAAAGATTCGAGACGGGCGATGGAGGTTTCAAGACCTGCGCTGACGATTTCCCTGGTGTTGATGGATATGAGCCACCATCCGGTTCCCTGGGTCGATGAAATGCCTGGAGTGATTGAAAAAAGCAGGCTCTCATCAACTATTCCGATAAAACCCGAGCTGTTGCCGGCAGCAGCAGGATCGGGCAATAAAAGATCGGTTGAAATGCCTGCCCAGTAAGGATCCAAAGTATCTTTCGGTTCAAACACTCCGGTTATAACGAGATCGACCAGTCGGGCAGTTCCTCCGACTTCCAGAACCAGCTGGTCGCCGACAACTGCCCCGGTTCTCTGGGCGACATGACTCGGGATGGCCATCCCGTTTGATCCGGTCGCGGGCATGGCTCCCGATATGAACCGCAAAGGTGAATTACCGCCATGAAATACCTGTAGGTATACGTTGGCAAATGGCACAAAAAGGTCGTCGTCTAGAACTGAAATCGAAAATGGAGACGAACGAAAGATTTTCCCGATTCTAGTCCCGATATCGCCCAGTTCGGATGTCGCGACCTGAATCTCGCGGTCAATAGAATCGAATGCCGCAGGGTTGAACGGAACCTCTCGGACTTTTACCCAGCCGTTGACCTCTGCGTTCGAGTATCGAGAAAATTCGTGACCCAGCGTCGCCGTTTCTATCCCGCCCAAATACAACGGAATACCGACCGCTATGGCCGCGGCGATCAGGGTTGTCAGAACGGCGATGGCCAGTAAGTGGCCCTGCTCACGTGCCAGCCGCCAGGAAAGTTTCCAGATCGTCACGAAATAACCCGCTCATCGTCGGTGACACCAAACATTTCGATGCTGTTCAGCATTCTCGTCGCGCTACCACTTATCGCAACCTTCCGCGATGCCTGAACGCTCGAGTTTATTTTCACCGGTAATCGATCCAGTCGGATCTATCCGGAAAGTGAGTGTCAGAGGGCCGATTTCTCGGTCAGATCGCCGATTGTAAACCACCACTGTAGTGCCGTTGGACGAAATACCTGACCGGTCGTGGCTCAGTTCGTAGTCGATCTCGATCCACTGATCGCACGTGGCGCCGAAGAATCCCCAGGCCTTGTCAGACATATAAGCAATTACCTGACCGGCAACGGCAACTGCATCGGATTCGGAGATGGGGGCCAGAGTGACCGCAGATGTGCTATCGCCCGGTGGTTCGCCCGAGGTAGTAGCGCCGCTACCTCCACACGCCGCCGCTATGCCGATTACCGCGATGGCAAATAACGATAGAAGAAGAAGCCTGGTTTGCTTCGAGCGTTCGGGCGAGCGGGACATCGCGAGCTGGTTCACTTTGCAGGGTCTATCTGGAGAGTTTTCAAAAACTCTACGATGGCGTTCCGTTCGTCGTCGGAAAGATCCAGAAACGCGTCACGAGCCGGTTGTGCATCGCCACCGTGCATTTCGATAGCTTCGGAAATGAGAGTTGCTCTCCCGTTGTGCAAGAACGGCGGCTCGCTCGCGAATCCCCAGAGTTTTCTTGTTAGCCATTCGTCTGTCGCCACGCCATCCTGTTTGAGCAGTTCGTTATTCAGATCGGGACCCATTTTGTGTCGCTTCAGATCAGTGAACACCGGAATCAAGAATTCGCCCTCGTTGTTGCGGGGGAAGTCAGGAGAGAAATCGGCAAGATCGATTTCCAGCAGGGCGTCGACTGCACTGGCTCGCAGGTCCTTTCCCTTGTTATAGGGTCCGGGTTCGGTAAATATTAGCGATTTCAGCGGTAGTTCTTGAACGTGGCAGGATGCGCAACCGATGGTGCCGAATAGTTCGCTGCCAGCTTTAACGGCCTGTATGGCTTTTTCTTCAGTTGGCATTCGTTGCACCGGCAAGGGGAGAGTGGCCTGAAATACGACCAGGGCCGTGGCATCTCCCGGTGTGATTTCGTCTACAACCCCATCACCATCGGGGTCTTTCCCGGCACCTACTCGTTCATAATTCTGGAGTCCATGATGGTGGTTCAGAGCATTGTTCGTGAATTCGCGGAGACTTGCAACGACGCCTTTCTGGTGGAACGGCCGAATGATTAGATCTGAATCAACACCTACCACCAGCGATGTATCAATAGCGCCGCTCGCATGAACTGTTATCGCACCAAAACTTACGCCCTTTGTCACCAGGTTTGCCGACACAGGCATATCGGTGTCTATCGCAGTTTCGAGAGCCTCATCTCGTGTGGCGTGAAGGTCGGCGGTCATTTCACGAGCTAGCAGTTCGATGAGGCCGGAGCCGAACATGCCGATCGTGTTTCGTTCGTTACCCACGTTGAACAGGTTGATTGCCACCTGCCCGTCATCGTCATCGCGGTCATCTACCTGATCGTCGAAATCTACGAAATCGAATTCCTGGGCCCGAACGAACACATTCGCAACGTTGTCTCCACCACCACCAACACCCGGCAAGTTATGACAACCCGAGCAAGCGTTCGCATCGGGACCCGATATCCGGTTGAAGTTCTCTGGGAAATCCCGCAAAGGTCGTACTTCACCACTTCCGGTCCGCCTGGGCCTGCCAGCACCATCGAGCGAGTTGAAACTGGCTATGAATAGGGCTTCTCCGAATTCGATGAGTTCTTCTGTGGAATATTTCCCGTACTCGATTCCGCGCTGACTAACGTGTTCCGCAATGACGGGGGCATCGCCCACCCATTCTCGGCCCGTCTGATCGCATATCCTTCTCACGTCCTGCACGGCCTCGAAAGCGTTGACGTGCAACCCCATCTGTTCGTAGGTATCAAGGTAGTTAAGAACCTGGAACGTCGGATAGTCGTATGGCCTGGCCGCGGCGATATCTCTTGCGGCCCATATGAATCTGTCGGCCGCATCTTCAACCTCGCCCCTGGCTGCAGGGAGAAGTTCGAATTCAAGATAGTCGAGGCGCTCGACAAGTTGATCGGCGGAGAGGAGTTCCTTCAGCACATCATCGTCGATGTCCAGAACTTCCTCACAAACCACCACGACTGGGTCGACGGCAACCGCGGTGCATGCAGCAATCAGCAGGAAAAAGGTAACTGCGACGGCCAGTCCATGTCGAACTCGCCCTGTTGATTTTCCCATTGTCGATTTAGCTGGCATCGAACCAAAAGTCTATGCAATACCGATTTCGAGGTCTATGGGTTTCTGGTACGCATCAATCGAACCAGAGATGATGTCGTCTATCGCTACCTCGTTCCCCGACAGACCGCTCTCCAGCACGCCGTAAACGACAGCCAGCGCCTGCATGCCTTCGTCGGGGCCAACTTCTACTGTCGTTTTATTTACGATGGCCTCTGCAAGTTCTTGCATTTCTATCGCAACGAGTATCCGGTCGATCTTCTCGAATTCTAGATCGTATGAGGCCATACGAGTGGTGTTTTCAAAGAATGTAGCTGTTGTGGCATCAAGTGACCATTCCGGAACGGCTTCGAGCATCTCATCGTTACTCAGCGGTTCGTCACGGCCCTCCAGCATCACAACCGGAGGAAGACCCCTGCGCGCCGCAGGAAGCAGTATCGTGCCCTTGTCACCATGGATGGAGTTCAATCCGACCGAATAGCCATGAGACGCGTTCGTAACTGTGAACTGGGCTATAGGACCGGCCTCGAATTTCAGGACTGCCAGAGCCGTGTCTTCCTGATCTATCTCGACTTCTTCCTCGAAAACGAATTCATCTTCGACCCGGTGACGGTAGAATTTCTTGAGCGCCGGGTTCATTTCCTGGCGGATTCTGTGCGGCGTGAAAAGACCAGTTGCGGAGTAGACGTGCTTGATTTTGCCAAGAAGATATATGAGCAGGTCAACCTCGTGAACCCCTTGTTCGATGATGATGCTGCCGCCTCTCGATTTCAGGGCACGCCAGCCGGTGTTGTGCATAAGGGCCGAACCACCCGACATAGAGACTTTCATGGCAAAGCTCGGACGACCGATAACACCAGCATCGATGAGCGCCTTGGTAAGTCGGTTCATCGGGTCGCGCCGGTACTGCTCGCCAATCGATAGCACTTTGCCAGTGCGCTCTGCTGTCGCAGCCATCTCCCTGCACGCACGCACCGTCAGTCCCATCGGCTTTTCTGTAAGAACCGATACACCCGATTCCATTGCGCTAATCGCAAAAGAGTGGTGCATGCGCGTGTCGGTGGTTATATCGACTGCAGCGAGGTCCTTTTCTTCGGCGAGCATCTGATCGAAGTCGGTGTAAACCTTTGGCCTGTGTCCGGTCGCAGCTTCGACCTGGGAAGCCACATGGGCCGCCGATTCTTCGTGACGGTCGCAGACTGCTACAAGATCAAACGAGTCGAAATGCTTTCGCAGTTCGATATACGCAAAGGCGTGTCGCAAGCCCATGCCCCCACACCCGACTATAGCTAATTTCAACGTCATTCAGTGTTCCTGTAAAAATAGTGCGTCATATCGTTGACCTGAATCACTGGAATTTTCAGGCGTGCCAACCATTCTGTTGAAATGCACGCTACGGTTCCAGCTGTTAGCCATCTAATTGACGCGGAACACCCGCTGTTAGTCACCGCGGGTGTTGGGTCGGCTGCAAACTTCTATCGTACAGCCGCGCACCGAGATATCTGGGGACGCCGATTGAACGGCGCCCCCAGACTCCTCGGAGGTGGAAAACTTGTTTCCTTTTTACTTGGCTCTGGTTATGTTCATGAACTCAAGCAAGAACCCAGCCCACAGCGAGTAAGGCGCTACGTACGGGTCGTCCGTGTTCGCCCAACCTGTCCAGTAAGTGTTGTTGAATGTCACAACGTGTCGTTCTTCAGCAAGTGTGATTTCAATCACATCCATGAGGAACAACTCCAGTGCTGCATCGGCAAGTGCCATGTACGTGGGATCGTCAGGTGACGGAAGCACCCCGTCCATCTCGTCGATGATTGCGTCGTACTCGGGGTTCTTGTACTGGCTGTTACCCCAGATGTACGAGTTCTGCTCGCCCTGTGAAGGGGAACTGAACTTCGAGTGGTAGTGCTGCAATGTGCCATGTGGCTCACTTGAGCTACCACAGTGAACAAGAATCCAGAGATCGGCGTTACCCGTCCGCACTGCCTCGAACAGAGGTGCGGCGTCCGGGTCGTGCAGAGCAAACGTGATGTCGAAACCACCGTCGCGCAACTGCTTCTCAACGATCGGGCCCATGGGCTTCAACCAGCCCGGAACCAGCACGTCGGTAGTTAGCCGCGCACCATCTTTGGCCCAGAATCCGTCGCCATCTTTGGCGTAACCGGCTGCTGCCATGTACTTATCGACCAGGTCCTGGCCGAATGCGCCAGGGTTGTACTGATCGATTAGTGCCTGCTGCTTGGCCTGATATGCGATCAGACCACCATAGGTGGAGTAAGGAACCACCTGCGTTACAGTCGACCCTTCATATGCGAGGTCGACAATCTGCTGTCGGTCGATAGATGCCTGAATTGCGCGTCGTACGTTTACGTCAGACATCGGACCCCACTCGGTGTTCAGGCCGAGGGTGTACAGACATGCGTCTGCTGCACCGTATGAAGGACCTTCTAGGGACCAGCTTACGATGTTGGGGTTGCGTTTCCTTGCGGCAAGGAAGACACCCGGTTGCATGATCGCTCCAACGTCGAATTCGTTGTTGATCATACGTGCAACGGCTGTGTCAGCACTACCCGCAGGAATAAAGGTGACTCGCAGCGGCTCCGGCAGGTCTTGGAACCCAACCTTCGCACCCCACCAGTCGTCGTTACGGTCGAAGACTTGCGCCTGTCCAGACGCCTGGGTCAGGGCGTAAGCCCCGGTTCCCAGCGGCCAGCCCTTGTCGAGATCGAAGTTGTCGAACTCAAGTGGGTCCTGTCCTTCCCATACGTGTTTCGCAAGGATTGGGATGTGAATTTCCGAGTTCTCTACGAAGTAGAAGTAGAAGAACCTCGGGTTCGGCTTGTTGAGGTTGATCGTGAAGTTCTGATCGTCAGTAATAGTGACGTTCTTGACCCATTCTTTGATGTCACCCGCGAATACCAGATCCTGGTTGTCCAGGAGCATATCGAGGGTAAATTTCACATCTGCTGATGTGAATGGGTTACCGTCAGACCATTCGACTCCACTGCGGAGCGTCACATCGACACTCTCGAAGTCGTCAGAAACCGTGTAGCTCTCAGCCAGCCACGGGATCTGCTCGCCAGTGTTGTGGTTGTAGAGGTACAGGAATTCGAAGATCGTCTTGTTAAGAATCCCTCGCACTCGCCCGAGCCCACCAAGGGAATACGGGTTCATGTTCTCGGGGTCTTGAATCTGCGTTCCACCAGGACCGAAAGATGTGATGATCAACGTGTCTTCACGTGTGATCTCTCGCATCATTTCTTCTTCCATCACCTCTTCGGCGGGTTTTGCTGTCGGCTGAGGAGCTTTGGCCGGAGCCTTCGTTGGTTCTGGCGCGGTTGTGGCCGCCGCTTGGGTAGTACTGCCACCTGACGGAGCCGCTGTTGGCTCGCTGACGTCATCGCCGCCGCCGCACGCAACCGCGATCACTCCTATCACCGAAATAACGGTGAGAAGTAGACCAAGGCGCATGGATAGGATTGACCGCACGGTCTAGCCTCCCGGGGCAATGCCCCTGTCGCTAAAAATAAATATCGTTACCGGATCGGACCATATAAGCTCGCCGGGCAGGTGTTTTCATATTCCAGAACCTAGAGACCCAGCCTCTACTTTCCGGATAGAGCAGGCCCAACCGACAGGCTACATTTTCCGACTGGAGAGGTAAGTTATCCGGCCTGCAAGGTCTTGTCAATCGCAATAAAGTGTTTACAATCCCATTTCGATATGAAGCGCACTATTCATCTTTATATATTGATCTCTTAATTCATCATTCAATAGGTTAGACCCAGATTTATGTCTGATTCACAGGCTTCGACGATATATATGTCTGGCGAGACGGCACGCATGGCTCGCGAAATCGAGGACGTAACTGGCGTCAAGGCCAGCAGACTGTTTCGAGAGTTCGTTCAGCGTTACAGGCGAGCGATACGCCCGGGCGCGGGGACGAACGTCGATTCGCTCGCTTTCATCCTGCCAGCACTCTCCCCGTGGGATGTAAACGCTCCCCATCCGTTTCTTGGCATTGAACACCGAAATGTGGTTGCCGGGGTTGATATCTGGTCCCATGCACTCGACTCGGCATACTCTCGGGCGTTCAAGATTTTTCTAATGGGGAAATCGCTTGAGCATCCTGTTTCAAACCATCAGGAAATGTGGACCGAGTTCGTCAGTTCGGGTGGAACGCTCGAAATTCTCCTCCAGGGCGATATAAGCGGTGGTGCAAACACTGTCCCGAAACTGTTTGCCACAGATAATCCTGCACTCAACAGCACGCGGGTCGCAGCCCGGAATAGAACAATAAAGTTTTTGCTTGAACTTTCTTCGAGTACTAAGGGGAATATCGAAGTACGAAATACCGGCCAGCTACTCCTGCACATGAATGCCGGTCTAATATTTCGCGAAGATGACACTGTAGACATCCATTTGGAGTTCGGCTTCGCTGAGGCTCTGGCGGTCAAATCGAGCACCGCCACTATGACAGCCACGCATAGCCCGCCCGACAGGCTATACGGCCTGATAGTTGGGGCGATGGAAGAATTATGGTTACGGTCTGTTCCTGAACCAGATTTCGAGCAAATCCGTTGAATCAGATCGATATACATTGTTATTGCGAAATATGTCGAAAGGTTGATACTGTTTTCGACCTGCGGCCTCACCCTGTATGTGAATTTCGTTCCGGCAAGCTCCGGAATCCTGAGAGGTTATCCACCGAATGACAATCGAATTCGTGGTCAAGCGAGTTGGCCTGTTCTTTTTGATTATCGTCGTCGCCGGCACAATCAATTTCCTCGTGCCACGCCTCAGAGATACAAACCCCATCGAGCAAAGGCTGTATGAGTTCGCTGCCCAGGGAGGGTTGAACGTTGCGCACATGGAGGACATGGTCAAGAGGTACGAGGAAAAGTTCGGGCTTGACCAGCCTCTGTGGAAGCAGTTCATCAACTACTGGGCCGACCTATCACGACTCGATTTCGGTAAGTCGATCGCTTTCTTCCCTGCCGATGTACGGGATGAAATCATCAGAGCGCTCCCATGGACTATCGGGCTTTTAACGATCTCGACAATCATGGCGTTTCTGGTCGGTTCCCTGTTCGGCGCCTGGCTTTCTTGGCCGCGCGCGCCCCGCGTCGTTAAAGCGATCGTCCCTTTATTGATGACGCTAACTGCAATTCCGTATTACCTGCTTGGCATCCTGATGATCTTTTTCTTCGCCATTTACTGGCCGATTCTGCCGGCCGGTGCAGCGCATGCGTACAACATTGTGCCGGGCCTGAATTTCGAGGCAATCACAAACATATTGAAACATGCAATCCTTCCCGCGGCTTCGCTGGTGTTGGCGAGTATCGGGTTCTGGGGCCTTGGCATGCGTGGCATGATGATTACCACCATGGGCGAGGACTATATGAAGCTTGCCGAATACAAGGGGCTGACCGACCGGCGCATCTTTTTCCGATACGCCATCCGCAATGCGCTACTCCCACAGGTGACTGGGCTCGCCATTCAGATGGCCTTCATAGTATCCGGCTCGGTTCTGGTGGAAGTGATATTTGCCTACCCGGGTGTCGGAGCCTTGCTGTTCAAAGCGATTTCAGCCAACGACTTCCTCTTAATGCAGGGCATTTTGATGTTCGTCATTGTGGCGATCGGAATCTCGCTGTTAGTGATTGATCTGCTATATCCGCTTATCGACCCACGTATCAGGTACCAAAAGGCATGACCAGTACGGTTTCAAGAACTTCAGGACAGACAGGCATGAGCAGCAGTCCAGGAATTTTCTCGGTGGCAATGGGAGTGGCGTCGCGAAACAAGACGCTGGTCGCAGGTATCACTCTGATTCTCATGATCGGATTGTTCAGTCTGTTCGGCACGCTACTTATCGACCCGGAGAGAGCTCAGGTAGGTGCGGGGCTTCCAGCGCGACCACCTTCCCTAGAGCACTTGCTTGGGACGGACCAGCAGGGCCGCGATGTGCTTGCCGACCTGGCGTATGGCACACCCGCATCTTTAAAAATCGGCCTGATAGCTGGCGTACTTGGCGTGGGCATAGGCACGGCCCTTGGCTTTCTGGCCGGTTACTTCCGTGGAACGTGGGACACGCTGATTAGCCTGACCACCGATGTGTTCCTTACTATTCCGGGCCTTCTCATCCTTGTGGTGGTCGCATCGATGATGACTGTGCTGTCTATCGAGGCAATGGGTGTTTTAATCGGCCTGCTTGCGTGGATGGGAACTGCGCGGACTATTCGCGCACAGGTATTGACCCTGCGGGACCGTTCATACGTGGATATCGCTAAATTTAATGGTGTTCGCGATATCGAAATCATCTGGCGTGAACTGGTACCAACCCTTATGCCATTCATCGCCGCAAGTTTCGTGGGTGCGGTCGCTGGTGCCATTCTGGCGTCGATCGGGCTCTCGGCGTTGGGCCTCGGGCCGCAAAATGAACCATCACTCGGGCTAACGATCTACTGGTCTGTCACCTACGGGGCACTTATCCGTGAGATGTGGTGGTGGTTTGGGCCGCCGATCATGGTGATCGTGCTGCTCTTTATCGGACTGTTCATGATTACTGCCGGGCTCGATCAGGTTTCTAACCCGAGGCTGAGGACAAAGGTATGACCACGGACACTGTAATTCCTCTCAGAGTCGAAAACCTTGTTGTTCACTACCACACCAGTCGGGGTCCGGTCCGGGCCGTGGACGGGGTAAGTTTTGAACTGCAAAAAGGCGAGCGGCTAGGGTTGGTTGGAGAATCGGGTTCAGGTAAATCGACCATCGCACTGAGCCTGATGGTCGCTCACAAAGAGCCAGCCCGCATAGAGAGCGGGCGCATCCTGCTGAACGGTGTCGACATGCTTACTCTTAGCGATTCCGAGGTACGTCAGAAACGACTCCACGAAATTGCGATGGTTCCGCAGGGCGCTCTGAACTCCCTCAACCCGGTAATGCGTGTGCGTGATCAGATCGTAGATGGCCTGAGAGATCACGGAACTAAAAAAAACCAGCAAGATTCAAAGGATTTTATTGCTGATTTACTTGGCCGCGTAGGGCTGCAGCCGGAAGTCGCCGGTATGTACCCACACGAACTCAGCGGCGGAATGAAACAGCGAGTGGCGATAGCGATATCGATCAGCATGAACCCGACGGTCATCATTGCAGATGAGCCGACGAGCGCATTAGACGTTGTTGTGCAACGGCAAATTGTTCAAACGCTGCGTGAGGTACAGGAAG
The DNA here is from genome assembly GCA_964387235.1 of uncultured Dehalococcoidales bacterium. GTDB lineage: Bacteria > Chloroflexota > Dehalococcoidia > Lucifugimonadales > Lucifugimonadaceae > Lucifugimonas. Next base: position 9,362 of record CAYLWG010000016.1, on the reverse strand, counting down.
GCATCGGGGCCGCCACCATCTTAATCGGCCACGATATGGGGCTAATGGCGCAGTTCGCCACTCGAATTGGAATTATGTATGCGGGGCGCCTTGTAGAAATAGGATCCACAAAGGCTATCTTCGACAATCCCAAGCACCCCTACACGCAGCTGCTAATCGCCAGCCTTCCCAACACCAGGGGCAAGCGCCGATTATCTGGCATTCCTGGAATAACGCCGTCGCTGTTAAACCCGCCACCTGGCTGTGTATTTCATACCAGGTGTCCAAAAGGATTCGATAGGTGCAAAGTGGAGTTACCGGAATTAGTCCAGGGTGAAGATGAACGCAGCCAGGCGTGCCATCTGTACACGGAAGAAGAAGAACAGGTTCCTTCTGAAGAAGAGGTGCTAGCGTGAACGACGTCGTGCCACTTCTCGAAGCGCGGAACATTACCAAGACGTTTGTCAGCGGTACTTTCCGCAAACGGCGTAACCTGGCCCTTGATTCAATTTCGCTGACCATCGATGAATCTCCCCCTACGATTACCGCTATAGCGGGCGAAAGCGGAAGTGGTAAAACCACTCTTGCCAGAGCACTGCTGGGACTGTTGACTCCGACTGCAGGCCAGGTGATGTATCGCGGACGAGACGTTGCCGAGATGAGCGGAGATGAATTCAGGGTGTTTCGCCGCGAGGTCCAGGTGATATTCCAGGATCCGTTCGAATCGTATAACCCGTTCTACAAAGTCGACCACGTCCTTGAGACACCGATCCGCAAGTACAAGCTGGCGAACAACAAGTCGCAGGCGAAAGAGCTGGTTATAAACGCACTGGAAACTGTTGGGTTACGTCCCGATGAAACGCTTGGTCGCTACCCGCACCAACTCAGCGGAGGACAGCGACAGCGCATCATGGTGGCCCGGGCAGTGATGTTGCAGCCTAAGATCATCGTTGCGGACGAGCCAGTCTCGATGGTCGACGCGTCTCTGCGGGCAACCATTCTCGAAACTCTCAGGACATTGAACAACGAATTCGGAATTTCGATCCTTTACATCACCCACGACCTCACTACCGCGTACCAGATTGCCGAGAACATCATCGTTCTCTACAAAGGCACGGTTGCAGAGGCCGGTGATGTCGAAAAAGTAATCAACACCCCAACACACCCCTATACGCGTCTGCTGGTCGATTCGATTCCTCAACCCGACCCCGATCTCCAATGGGGATCAACAGCGGCATCTTCCGCTCTTGCCGGTGGTCGCTCCGAAGCGGGTTGTGTGTTCTACGACCGCTGCGAGATTCGCGAAGATCGCTGCGACGAATCGCCGCCCCCGCTATATCGAACTGACAAATATCGTGTAACAAGGTGTTTCGCGTACGAAGATAACGGAACTTACGACGAGCCCACTCTCAGCGAAGTTTTCATCCCTGCTTCTGAAGTTGCGGCGATCGAGGGTTAACTTTCCCAGTTCACCAGTTCGCCAGTTCGCCAGACGAAATAGATCATACGAATGCCGGGGCTTTTCATGGATTATCATCCAGCGTAGAGGCCCGGCATTCTGGTATCCGAGAAGGTCCCCCGCAGAGGGTCCGAGAAACAATACTGCCCGATTCGGCTCTTCATTTGGGTTTTTTGGGCTGCCCGAGCGAAACAGGAGCGTGGCAGGCGGCAAAGATACTTGTCCAGTGCTTCTGGCTAGCTGAGTTGAAAGGCGGGAGCTACCTTTTCTGCGAACGCGTGCATACCCCGTAGCGATGGCATGTCCATGAACCAGAGCTGCATGTGATCGATTCCGATCGACTCGTATTCCGCTATTCGCTCGGCTATTGTCTCCGGGTCGCCGATCAAATACTGTTCGTCTGCCAGCTTCCATGCTCTGTCGTCGTACAGGGTCGGGTTAGCCTCTGAAATCTGATCTTTCAGTCGCTCCACTTCGCCACGCGTCGGTGCAATCAATATCTGAGTTTCAATCGATTTTCGTATCGACCCGTATTCACGATCGTTCTGCTCACACGCCTTCTGAAGCATCTCCAACATCGTGCGGCAGTGATCCAGGGAAGCGGGCGTGTTGTTCCAGCCGTCTGCGTACCGTGCGATGAGTTCCATAACTCGTTCAGTCGGTGCTATCGACGATGCTGACATCTCGCCACCCAGGGTTCCTATCCAAATTGGCGGATGCGGTCGTTGAACCGGGAACGGGTGGCTGACTGCCCGGTCTATCGAATGGTGCTTGCCCTCGAAACCCGGCTCGTCCTTTGTCCACATCAGTTTGATGATTTGTAGTGCCTCTTCAAACGATTCAAACCGTTCAGTATCATCGAGGAATTTGTATCCGTACGCTTCTGATTCCGGCCTGATACCTTCGTGGCCCATCTCAAAGAAGAAATCGACACGACCGTTAGAGATAACGTCGAGGCTCGCTGACATTTTGGCCGTGAGGGCGGGTGACCTCAGCATGTTGGAAAGGTGAATCGAACCAATCCTGATGCGGCTCGTCAGGCCTGCAGCCCAACACATCGTCGTCCATCCTTCGAGAATCGCGTTATCACGACCCATAATCAGGTGATCGACAACCCAGAGGGTCTCGAAACCAAGGTTTTCAGCGGCCAGCACCGAATTACGGAGATCGTCTGCGTCGACGCGTTTAACGAGCGGGGTGCGAGGGTGTGTATCACCCCAGCCCGCAAATATCGGCAGGCAGAAACCAAATTTCAAAATCACGCTCCCAAGAATGTGCATGGCGCAGCAAAAACTTGCGGAACCATATCAGACGATTTCCGAATTCAAGTTATGCTTGATTATGAGTGGCAAACGTTCATTTACAGTGCCCTGCCGGACGATTTTTTAGCAGTAACTACCGCCCTGATACACCAAGGCCTGTCAGAACTCATCACACGTTGCAGATAGCAAGCGGTAACGCTATCGAGCAGCAGGCCAGCTTGGGATGGGAATCGGTGATGCATATTACACATATGCCCGTGGTCATAAAATCGGGCGTTGTCATTTAAGTGTATGATCCGCTATCTGAATTCAACTTGAATTATTCAGTGTGGCAGCAACACAGCGACGGGTTCTGATTTCGTACCCGAAGAATGTGCATCACGCGATGTCTTTCGAGTATCTGTTCAAAGGCCTCTTGCATCAGCGGAGTTTATCTCGCTGGTTAATTGCCCTTTTGTTTGTGACGGTTCTTACCGCATTTGTGACTAACGTTCAGGGTGAATGGGTTTACGCGACAACGTCCGGGTCAAACGCCCTTTCGGGGACCGTCCCTTCAACACCGGATGCTGTTACCTGCGGTAGCGGATCACAGCAATTCGGATTTCTCGATGTGAACGGTGATCCTCTCGATTCAATAAATCTGGATAACTCTGGTGATTCACTAGATATTCAAATATGTGCGAACGGATTGAGCCTCGGAGGTGCAGACACCGCTCAGATCGTGATCGAACACGACGATTCTATTGTCGAACTGATAAATCCGACCTGTGCGGGGCTGTTGAGTGGTGGGTTTGCCTCGCCGTCAACGAAGCGTACCTCCGACAATCAGGCGTCAGCATTCATTTGCACCAAACCGGGCGGGGTATCGGGGTCGGAAGGCGCACTACTCCGTCTTACTGTGCGTAGGACGGGTGTCGGTACCGAGTCACTGACCTTCAGAACGTCCGGTACGCTAAGCACTCAACTGTACGAGTCGGGCGTGCTTGTCGCGACCAGCGGATTCGACTCGCTTTCGGTTCTTCAAGAGAACCTATCACCCACGCCGGTTCCAACGTCAGCACCCGCACCATTCATTCCTCCACCCGCGGCCACTGCCACACCGGTACCTGCCAGCAGTGGGGGCGATATTCCGCCGGTGTTGCGACTCGAGCCGCCGACAGAACCGTTAGATTTTGCGGTAACACCTGGATTGTTCTCTATTTCGCTTTCGTGGGAAGTTCCAGAAGACACGAGCAACCGTCCGATCGATGTGTACCACATCCAGAATCTGAAGACCGGCGAGATAGTTAGGCTGGGCGGTGAATTCCTGAATTACACATTCACCGGCCTGGATCCCGATCTCAAGTACTTCTTCACGATTAAGGCATCGACTGGCCTGGGTACCAGCCCTGCAACCGGTGCAGGCCCGCTAAGTCCGTGGGACCTGCCGGGAGCACCTACATCGGTGACTGTGAATGTCGAGCCAGACGGTAGTACGATCGTGGTGAGTTGGTTCGCACCCGAGTCTGACGGTGGCACGTCGATCACGGGTTACTCCATAGTGTTTACGCCTATCAAACCGGATGGCACAACTTCCCCGGTGGTTCTTGAGACAAGTGCGACTTTGATATCGGTACCGAACCTGCTCAAGCCCGGTTACGTTTATTCGGTCGCTGTGAGAGCAATAACGGCGGCTGGAGCTGGGCCCACGGGGGACGGTGGAGTTGTTTCGGGTGCGCCTGAATTGAGTCCTTCTCCGACCACCATCGCCGTTGCGCCGACCACCACTGTAACGGCCACTGTTGGTCTGGTTTTTATTCCAACCGTTGTTCCGACTGCTGAGCCAATTGTTCTTCCAACCGTTGATCCAAACGAGACCGTGACACTCGAAATTACGATATCCGAAGCCGACGGCGACGCTCTCGAAGCGGCCCTAGAAGCGATAACCGGCGGCGACGTCGAGGCTGGTCAGACCGTAATCACGACGGAATCGGCTGTCGATGGCATAAATATCGTGATTCCTGTGACGGGGTTGACCGGGGACGAGACGCTTGCGGGATTGCTGGTCGTCCAGATCGGTCGACTCACACTGAATATCGCAAATGGCACCGGGACCGCTGAGATTCGACTGGCAGATCACATCACGGTTACAGGGACCGCCAGCGTTTCTGCGGCAGAAAACACGCTTGATGTGAAGATTACCGACCCGGTGTTGGTGTATTCACCGCCCGTGGTTGACGACGGGTCGTTTGCGAACTCGTCCAACGCGGTCGACGACATAGCTGTTTCGTTTGAGGTCGACCTCGACGTTTTGCCAGGCGGGATGAGTCTGGTCACCGCGTATTCAGCTGATCCCCGCGAATTGGAAGCTGTGGCGGACAGCACGTTTGCGCTGGGGGAAGACGATGAACTTGCTTACTTCGTATCAGTTCAAAAATCGGGTGTGGCGCAGGGGGATCTTGGCGACAACACTGTGATGATGAGCGTCTCGCTCGATTGGCTGGACGAGATGGCCGTGCGAGGGCGCGAGGTCGCGATCACCAAAGTTTCCGACGGCGGTGAGGTCTTCAATGAGGTTGCGCAGTGCGAGAGGTTGAGCGACCGGGCTATGTGCACGGTCACGTTCACAGGCGCGGCGGGCGGGTTCTCGATATTTGCTATTTACGCGTTCGTGAATCCGGACCCGAACCCCGAGCCGCAGCCACTGGCGGCTTCGGGTTCCGACCAAAACCCAGACCCGACTGCCACATCGGCTGCGGTCGCTGGTGACGCCACGGCACCCGAACCGACCGCTGTAGTCGCTGAATCTTCGCAGGATTTGACGCCCACTCCAGAAATCGCTCCCGCACCGACTGAAGTCGACCGGGAACAGGAGGACATTGCTGGAATCGGGGACAGCAGCGGTCCGAGCGTCCTCGTGATCGTTGCGATTGTGGCAGTTGCAGTCGTGGCGGGCGGGTCGGTGATAGGCGTCTTTGTCCGTCGGCCTGAATTGCCAACGGCGGGGCTATTGATTATTGCTGTAGCCGTGGGGTCTTACGCACTGGTTGTTGGGGATTCAAGTGTTGCACTGGCCGACGAGGATCCCGATATTCGAGAAGTGAATGCCAGGTTGTTGGCCGATTGGGATAAGAACGATTTCAGGTATCGTAAAGTGGGATCCGAGGTGCGGGTGCTGTCAGAAGCTTACCGGGCCGGCACACTTGACGAGCGGTTCGAGTTTTCAGAGCTTTCGGTTGTAGAGGCCATCGACCCGAGCATCGACGTGACGATCTGGTTCGCATCTGCCGATGATGTGGATCTTGAGGTGATAGGGCAGATTGCGACCGTTCTGAACCATGTTGAGGATGTGGTCGAAGCACGAGTACCGGTGCGGTTCGCTCACCAGTTGTCTTACATTTCGGGAGTGCTGCGAGTCGACAGAATAGTGCCGCCGCAGGTAAGCGCCATCACGTCTGAGGGCGCAGCAGTTCACGGCTCACCCGCCTGGAACACCATTGGTTTGGATGGCACGGGAATCAAGGTTGGGATCATAGATGTCGGGTTCCTGGGTTGGAGCTCGATATCTCCCTCCGAGCTACCGACGCCCACGGCGGTTCGTTGCTACACGAGTATCGGTGTTTTCACGAGCAATTTGTCCGACTGTGAAGTCGGGACGGTTCACGGAACCGCAGTGGCAGAGGCAGTCGACGACATCGCACCGGCAGTTGAGTTTTACATTTCTAATCCGGCGAGTTCGTTGGATTTGCTGGCTGCTACGCAGTGGATGGTCGCGCAGGGAGTGCAGATCATCAACCACTCTGTCGGATGGACATGGGACGGTCCTGGAGATGGCACGTCTCCATCGTCTGACTCGCCGCTGAATTCCGTTGATCAGGCCGTGACAGATGGAATTCTATGGGTGAATGCAGCAGGCAACAGTTATGGGGATGTGTGGTACGGCACCTGGGTTGACAGTGCAAACCCGAATGGTTGGCTGGAGTTCAGCCCAACCGACGAAACAAACACGATTACGCTCAGCTCAACTCAAGTCGTGGATATACAACTCCGTTGGGAGGGCGATTGGAGATTCGCAGACAGTGATATCGATTTATGCCTTTTCGATTCGACGTTGTTGATCGCAAACGCGGTCTGCGCATTCGAGACTCAAGACGGAACTGAAGGCAGCAGCCCTTACGAGCGGCTGATTGTAATGGCACCTGCCGGTACGTACCACATAGCGGCAAGTCGCTTTTCAGGACCGATACCGAGTTGGCTGCAAATCAACACCCGGTCTGGTCAGCCCCTCCAATGGCTGGGGGACGGTCGGAGTATTGCGAATCCGGCGGAGAGTGCCAACACCGGGATGCTTGCCGTTGGTGCAGCAAACTACGCTACTACATCGACGATTGAGAGTTTTAGCTCGCAGGGGCCGACGACCGATGGTCGGATCAAGCCCGATATCGTTGGCGCTGATGGTGCGTCATCAGCAGCGTACGCTGGTAAATGGAATGGAACCAGCCAGGCTTCACCGCATGTAGCCGGACTTGCCGCACTCGTCCTACAGAGGTTCCCAACTAAGACGCCTGCCGAACTTGCGACCTATTTGAAATCGAACGCGGCTGACCGCGATGCCGCCGGGCCTGACAACGTATGGGGCTATGGCTTCGCAGGACTGACAGCACCGACCGCTCCAACAGCCGTGGTCGACTCATATTCGGTCGATGAGGACACGGATTTGACTGTGTCAGCGCCAAGTGGCGTACTGGCGAACGACTCGGACGACGCGGACATATTCACATCGTCGCTCGTTGCCGGCGTTTCGAGCGGCTCGGTCAGCCTCAGTGCCGATGGGTCATTCACATACACCCCCGACGCAGATTTTAACGGATCCGACTTGTTCACTTACCAGACCACTGATCCCTGGCAAACGTCCTTAGTGGTGAGCGTGACGATCACCGTCAATCCTGTTGATGACCCACCATCGGGTGGACTAGCGTCAGCCTCGACGGACGAAGACACCGATTTGACGTTCAGTCTTGCCGTGCAGGATCCAGACAACGAAACACTTAGTTACACCGTTTTTAGCCTACCAGCCGACGGCACTCTGAACTTAAATTCCAATGGACAGGGTATTTACGAGCCGGATGTGAACTTTAACGGGGAGGACTCGTTCACGTTTGATGTTACGGATGGAAATTCCACTGTTCGCGAAACGTTGTCGATTACTGTTAATCCTATTAACGACCCGCCGGTGCCGGACACGTTATCAATCACTGTTGACGAAGATGAATCAACTAACATCAACCTCAGCGGTACAGACGTTGAAAGTGATCCACTCAGTTTTTCTATCAACACCCAACCAAGTGGTGGAAGTGTCTCCATCGCCTCTTCTGGATCAGGAACATTTACACCAAACACGGACTTTAACGGCTCCGATTCGTTCATTTGGGACCTCTATGACGGGACGGATACAGTGTCAGCGACGGTGAGTATCATCATCAACCCGATCGCAGACGTTAGTGGAGCGTCAACAGTGCAAGGCGTTGCTGACCCGAGCGACGTAAACATTAGCCTGGCTGGAACGGGTGATTCGACTGGTGGCTCAATCCTGGTTGTCGGATCCAACGGTGTGTTTAAGAAGCAAGTTGCAATCGACACGTTCACGTTCACGGCTTCTGCTACCGGATTCATCACAAGGACAACAGCATCCCAGTCGGTAACTACCGCTGATCTGTCCGTCGGTTCTACGCAATTACGCGCCGGTGATGCCGACGGTGATGGTGACGTTGACAGTGCTGATGCAACCTTGTTGCTCGCAGCATTTGTCGCTGGATTGCCTGACCCGAGCAACCGAACCGACGGTTCCGGAAACACTGTAGATCTGAACGCCGACGGTGTTGTCGACGCTATCGACATGTCGCTGTGGGCGTCCAATTTTGGCCTCAGCGGCCCTATGTCGTGGAGCACGAATCCAACCACCCCACCGCTCGCAATCACCGACTCTTACTGGGTTTTTCAGGACACTCAACTATCGATATCCGGAACAGGGGTGCTTGGAAATGACCACGATGGCGAAGGCGACTCGCTGACTGCCACGCTGGTCGATGGGCCTTCGAACGGCAACCTGACGCTGAACTCTGACGGATCATTCACCTACGACCCGAATCCAGATTACGTCGGCCCCGATTCGTTTACGTATTTCGCATCCGATGCACAGACCACAAGCGTAAAAACGACGGTCAGTATAAACGTGCTGGCCACAGCCCCTCCAACCGGCGGCACAACCATCGGCACGACTGCGGGCACAACTGCTGGCGGCTGATCCCGTGTAGATAAACCTGACCTTCACTCAGAAATCTAACCCTCCAGATGGCGCGAAAACGAGGGAAGGGTCGATACATCCAGTATCCGATTTTTCAATTGGATACGTTTGAGAGGGTCAGGTCAAAACCATTGGCGAGCGCGGCCAAGACACCGTTTGGGCTTCGGTGTGGGGTTCGCTGGGGACCGTCGGCGATGCGACCGGGTGCCGAAAGTCGAACAAGCTGAAAGTTGGCGCAAACAGCGTCGATGCACGTTCGATAACAACCCTTTGTGGGTCGTATATCGCCTGTTCAGAGTGAAATTGGTGACGGGCCGGGGACTCGAACCCCGAACCTAGTGATTAAGAGTCACTTGCTCTGCCAATTGAGCTAGCCCGT
>CAYLWG010000015.1:4858-23196 GCA_964387235.1 uncultured Dehalococcoidales bacterium | reverse complement strand
GGGCGATTTTGGCGAATCACAGGTCGAGACCGCAAAAACTATCGCCAGTCTCATCAGTCTTTCTGCATCTCGTTCGGCAGCGCTCGCTACTGTTCAGCGAGATGAAACTCAGTTAGTTGCGGCGCAATCTATTACCCGCACGACCGGTGATGGGACTGACAACGGCTCAGAAATGTTGGAAAAACTTTCCAGGCAGTTGGCTCAGTTCTTCGAGTTCGACGTAATTTTGCACCGCGCTCTGGACAACGATGAATTCGCTACGCTGGAGGTATTTGCGGATGATCGGGACTGGTCTATCGCCGGTTCGGACACAGTCTTTAACAATTTCAAGCCGGTTGAATTACAGGCATCAGTCCTGCGGGCATCGGTATCGAACACCACGCTATCTAACGAATTACCTTCACCGCCCGATCAGCACCCCGACCATATATCGAGTGAGGTTCTTTCTGTACTGGCGATTCCGGTAAACGGCCCGGCAACCCAAATGCTGCTGCTCGGATCGGTGCGTGCGAAGGCCTTCGACGCCGATGCGGTTGCGACAGCAAACAGACTCGTCCCCGCTCTGACAGCGGCATTCAGCAGCCTCAACATCAACTCTGGCACCCCCCCGGTAACCGGGCAGGACCAGTCGGTGCCGTATATTCCAGGCTATTTCGAATTGATCGCTGCATCAACTGATCTAACGTCGGCCTGTGGTGTAGTCGCAACTCAGGTCAAGAACCAAACCGGGGCTTCGAGGGTGCAGGTTGGATTCATCGATGAAGAGACCGGGCGGTCACAGCTGGAATTCGACACTGAATCACCCAGAGACGTACTTGATTTTGCATGGATCAGTCCCGATGAAATCGAGCACCTCACTATTGCGGATACTGAGGGTTCAGGTGACGCTGGTGGCGTCGCTGACCCGATGGCACGGTATAGCCGGGTCAGGGTTCCGCTCCGAGTGGCGGACCGCGTGATTGGCTTTGTGGAAGCTGCCTGTGAAAACACAGAATTCGATGAAGCCGACGTAACTGAGATCAGAAGAATATCCGACGCCTGTGCGCCGGTTCTGGCTAACCTCCGGCAGCTTGAGTTATCGAAAAACACGCTGAGAAAAATCGAGATTCTAAACCGCATCTGCGATCAGATTCGCCTGGACGATTTTGGTAACCCGATGCATAACCCGCGGGTCGCATCACTAATCAGGAATCTGTTCGACGCCGACTGGCTCTATTTCGGGAAAATTGATCATGAGAAAGATCAATCGACGACTGAAATCACAGATGGCCTCGATGTTCCCGATCTGGTCGCGGGTAAGAGCGTGCCGAGGCGGTCGTTGCTAATTCCATCAACATCCGAGGTCAACGGGCCAGTAATTGTCGATATCGACTCGATGGCATCCGGGCAACGCGCATCGGGGCGCTGGATGTTCCGGGCCGGTCTGCGTTCAGCCATATGTGCTCCGCTCCGCCAACGCGGTATTGTCGCCGCAATGTTCATCTGCGCTTCGCGAAAGCCAACTGCGTTCGGTTCGTCGGAAAAAAAGATGGCAGCCAGAATCGTTACTGAGCTGGAAACTTCGATCGAGAAAGCGGCCAGGGTCGCAGATTCAAATGAATGCAGCGTAGCCCATTCTTATGCTCGAAAAATCGTGCCGGAACAGATGGGGCCAGACCTACGAGCGATACTCCTGAATAACACGTCGGTAGTTGTCATGACAATCGACAGCAATGGGATCGTGACTGATGTCGCCGGTAGTGGAATCGAGGCTTTGAAACTCGATCCGGAACGACTCATAGGCCGAAATTTCAGCGCTTATTCCAGAAAATATTTTGGACTCGAAGATGCGTATAAGAATGCACTTGGCGGCCATACCAGTCGAATCGAGATCGAAATATCCGGGGTAGTCCTCGAAGCCCGTATGGAGCCGGTAATTTCTGCGGGGAAGCCCGCCCAAGGGGTAACGGTCGTGGTCGCAGATATTACCGACCGAGTAAGCGCGTCGAGGGCAGAACTGGCCCTTAAAAAACTTCAGGAAGATCAGGAACGCACTGACATATTGACCGCGTGGATAGCACATGAAATGAAGTCACCGCTTACGTCAGTCGCTACGCTCACCGACGTTCTCGGCAAGAACCGGCCAGGCAATCTGCACGCCGACCAAGTCGAAAAACTCACAGCCATTCAGGAGAATGCAGCTCGTTCAACAGAACTTATCAATAATTTTCTAACTATCTCGAAAATGAAGGCAAAAACCTTCAAAATGAAACTCGAGGAGTTCCCGATTGCCGAACTTGCTCGTGATATCAAAATCTCGTTTGGGCCGACGGCCAGGGAGAAGAACCAGGAACTAACTGCCACATGGCCTGGCGACCATGTTGCGGTGGTTGCAGATCGAGAATTTCTCAGGAGCGCTATTATGAACTTGCTCTCAAATGCCAGTAAGTTCTCACCATTCAACACCACCGTATCTCTCGAAATCTGGGTAGATTCGAATGATCTGAGAATCACAGTCACCGACGAGGGGCAGGGTATCCCGCAAGCAGATCGGGGAAGGGTGTTCGAACCATATCGTCAGCTGGAAAACGCTGATGTGCCCGGCACCGGGATGGGGCTGACAATAGTCAGGCAGATCGTCGAACTGCACGATGGCAGGGTGTGGGTAGAAGATGGCGTTAACGGGGCAACATCGCTTGCCATCAGCTTACCCGGTGCGGTGATCTAATTCTGCGGAGTTGGCACCTGATCACACTCGAATCGCCCGGGTACACACGCTGGGGGGCGGGCATCTGAAAAACGGTTGCACCCGGTTAAAAGTTTGAACCGCCCGCTGCCGGGCCGAACTCGCTGAGACTGGCAATAATGTCCGGCCTCGTGGTGATTCCAATTACGAGCCCGGTGTCCATCACCACAAGTTGAACTACGTGGTGCTTGTCCATCATCTGCAACCCGTCGCGGCACGATTCGTTCGAAGTAATGAGCCTGAGACTGCCGGAGTTCACGATTTGACCAAGTACGACATCGTTTTGCCGGTCGACAGGCACATCATTCAAATCTTGAACGGTGATAAACCCAACGAGTTCGCCATTTCTTGAAACGGGAATAGAAATCTCGTGCGATCTGGTCAGGTAGCCCCCGGTAATAACATCGAAAACAGTCGCGCTCTCTTCGATCATTCTGGGCATAGGGCGTGTCGCCGCGCCAATTCTGATGTCGCGTTCGCCCTGATCCGCCGTATTCTCGTCAGTTTTTTCAGCAGCGCGTTCTCCACGTGCCGCATTTAGCAGGAACCATCCGATGAACACCAGCCAGATGCCACCCGTCACCTCGCCATTTACAATTCGCCAGCCGCCCCATGCAATTAACAGAATGAAAACAGCGCGACCCACAATGAAAGCAACCCGCGAAGCCAAACGCGTGTTGCCTGTGACTCCCCAGACTGCTGATCGGAGCACCCTTCCGCCGTCGAGTGGGTAACCGGGCAGCATGTTGAATACGCCCACGACGATATTCATCCAGCCTGTGAAAAAGATCACTCCGTGAAGCGGTGTGATCAGTACCTGGCGTTCCGGGCCATATGCGACCCACCAACCAATCAAAACCGCCCCGAGTGTAAGAGAGACAGCGGGACCCGCAAACGCAATGAAAAATTCGTTTCGCGGTCGCGTTGCATCGCCTTCGATCCGCGAAACCCCTCCGAACAACAACAGGGTTATCCCGCGGACTTTCAAGCCTTGCGAGAGTGCAACAAAAGAGTGGCCCAGTTCGTGTGCAAGAACTGAAGCGAACAGCAACAACGCGCTCACTGTCCCGGCGAGCCAGTATTGCTGCGGTGTCCAGAACCTGAATAATCCTGGAAAAGCGGAAGTCGAGAATGTCCAGGTGATAAAAGCGAACGCGATCAGCCACGACGCGTTTATATCGACCGGTATTCCACGGATCGTAAATAGTTTGAGCGATGCACCCAATAGTTTCTCTACTGCTTTCGCTAAATCGCCGGAAATCTCGTTCGTAACCCTATACGCGCCTGTTCCCGTGCTGGTGGCAGATACACGGCATTTCTGTTGATATCACGGAATTTAATCCGAAGTTTTTGAAGTACCCCTGCACCGGACTATGATTGCCTCTGTACCCTGCCCAATCACCTTGTTCAGCGGCTTCCGAAAGGTTCGACCATTACATATCGCCCTTTTCATAAACGAAATAAACAGATCGAATTCGCCCGATGAAATCCTTTAAACAGCCATTCTATGGGTGGTGGATCGTGGGGGCTGGCGGTGTCGTTCAGTGGTACACATCGGCCGTGTTCTGGCGTGGTTTTCAGGCGTTTATTCCACAAATACTCAGCACGTTCGGATGGAGCCATGGTGCTACGGCCGCTGCAATATCGCTCCAGCGCAGCGAAAGCGGATTGATATCTCCGTTTGTCGGTGTGCTACTCGACAAGTACGGCCCCCGCAAGGCAATGGCTTTCGGCGTATTTGTAACCGGCAGCGGTTTCATTTTTATGAGCCAGATGCAAACACTCTGGCATTTCTATCTTGCAATCGCCCTGTTGACTCTTGGGATGTCGTTCGGCACGTTTATCGTCTTCGTGGTGACGGTCGCAAACTGGTTCGTACGAAAGCGCGCCAGAGCGCTTGCCACGCTGATGTCATTTTCCGCATTGGGCGGCCTGACTCTTCCACTGCTGGTTGCATCGATAGACCAATTTGGTTGGCGTGAAATGCTGTTTGCGGCAGGGGTGGGGTTCTGGATAGTCGGTTTTCCCGCAACGCTCGTTATGAGGCGTCGGCCCGAAGACTACGGAATGCAGCCGGACGGTGGCCCCGAAAACACTGGCGCCGATATCAATGGTGATGGTTCGGCAGATTCCACGACCCGGCGCACCTCGCGGTTAAGAGAACATGCTATTACGATGCGCCAGGCCGTAAAACTACGGTTTTTCTGGCAGTTGGCAATCGTTACGAGCCTGGGTCAGCTTGTCAGTTCCACAAACCTGTTCCACTTCGCCGCCCTGCTGGAATATGGAATGACAACTGCGCTGGCAGCTTCGGCAGCGGGGGCAGTTGCGATAGGGGATCTGGCCGGTCGGGCAGGCATAGCCGTTATTGGCGATAAGTTCGATAAGCGAAAGATGCTTACTATCGCCATGCTGATGCAAACAGTCGGTGTTGCCGGGCTTGCGGGCATAAACGGCACTGTCGCCGGTGTTGAACTGGGTTTGTGGCCGCTGCCATTCTTCGTGGTGTTCTTCGGGCTCGGGTTCGGGTCGTCTATACCGTTACGGTTATCGATTCTCGGCGACTATTTTGGCAGGACAAGTTATGGCTCGATAGTCGGGTTGACCAGTTCAGTGAACGCCCTTTTCGGAGCAGCGGGCCCAGCACTGGTGGGGCTGATCCACGATATCGAAGGCACGTATAGACTCGGCTTCATAGTCCTCGGCGCAACGCTGGTAATCGCAATACCGCTAACACTGACGCTTGAGCCAGCAGGGCGTGTCGCAGCCAAAGCCAGAACGCTAACACGCAAGTCGCTTCAGGCCCGCAAACTTGGGCAATCCAGGGATCTTAGAGACCGCAAATAGCTCTTAGCGGAATTCAACCAGGTAGAGCGGGTGCGTCTCGTCATCGGTGTAGCGGTTCAGGATTCGGTTATCTACGAGTTGCGCTGCCTCACTGCGCCCAATTACATTCGACAACTCAGAACGCTTCACCAGGGTGACTTTGAACCGAGATTCCAGATTCGCTGCCCCCCTTAGAAGCACTGAAGTGATGACGCTAGTCGGAACTATCACGATGTTGTCGCCCAAACGGGCCACAGGGCCATCGGTTTCGTCGAGTCCACCTGAAAACCGCTTGACTATCTCGCTAATTTTTGGCGGTAGTTTGTGATCGATTTCAGGAGATTCGCCAGCTTCCTCGTCTTCGGCACGTTCATCGTCTTCCGCAGGCTCATCCAAATGCCTTGCCTGCCGTAATACTTCAAGCCCGGCGGCGTGCACCAGGCCATCGGCTGTCCGCCTTACTGTGACTCGTACGGTCGCGCCGACTCTGAGCAGATCACGTTCTACTTCTACGTCATCTCCAATGATTATCTGTACCGTCTCAACGACGATTCCACGGGCGCTGACCTGTGTTATTTCGCCGCGCAGCTCAAAGTACTTTGGAGCATTTTTGGAGTCGGCAGTCTCGCCTGTCAGGCCGGTTGCATCGGGTCGAACGTCGATTGGCCTGCGAGTTGGAGATACGTCGGGGCGGCCAGCCACACTTATGGCCTGTGCTACAAGCATCCTGCCGGGCCTGCTGATCAAGGCGGCCTTGGCTACCAGTCCGACTTCCGGGTCCTCGCCAAGAAATTCGGTGTTGCCGTCAACAAAGAACACATGCCCGTCGATAACCCACGTCTGACCGTCAATTGCCTCGATCACTCCAGAGACAGTCACTTCGACAACACCGTCGTCATCGGCGCGACTGGGATCTACTTTGATCTGTATCTTCATCGAGATAATGACACCACGGTCAGAATCGATTGAATCTCGAATGAATAACAGTTCGGGTATGAGGGAAATAACGTCGCCATCTTCGTCCCTTACGCTGTCCAGCAACTCTGCGACAGCCGAAAGAGACAGGACTTGACGACCGTTTAACTTCACCACTGAATCGGGGCCGACCCACAATTCGAATACATCGCCATTGGCCAGTTCAGCTACTACAAATCGCTGGTTAGATGAAATTTTTATCAGAGTCCCACGCGTACGGATAAAGTTATCGGAAACCACCGATAGTTCTTTAATCAGTCCTGTTTCGATCACATAAACGACTATCGCAACTCGGTCGCCTCGTTTGACATCCCTTAACGATTCGATTGGAATGCCGTCTTTCTCCAGACTGTCGCCAGAGGGCACTTCAGGCAGATGTAATCGCAGGATTCGCGTCTCGTTCGATTTACCCGACAGTACGATCAACAAACCCGAGTCTGCATCGACTCTGGTGATGATTCCGGTTGCTCTTCCAACCTTTGGTGATTCGACTGAAACGATGACTGCCACGTTGTAGAAAGCGCCATTTCGCCCGGCGACCGAATACACGCTGTTTACGACTCGCAGGCCCGTCTGTAAATCATTAAAACTAACCCGGCGACCGTCAAGGACAATCCACGTATCAGCGGTTACCAGAACGTTTACAGGTCGCCCGTCTTCGCCGGTTACAAGCAAGCGTGCCGGTTCTTTTCCAATGCCGGTTATCGTGCCTGCAAATTTCACGTTGGTTCGAGCAACGGTTACCAGCCTGGTTAACGTTTTCGATGCCGGGTCGAACCGTGTGGCATCTATAACCAGATCGCCCTCGACAATATTAGCCAGCCGAACCTGTCGTCCATTTCGGACAACCGGCACCCCTTCACCGACAGTCAGCCTGATCAGAGAACCATCAAGCGGCCTTACCGTGATCGCCGCGATATCAACATCGACCGACTCTACGATGCCAGAGACATGTACTTCGTCAGCAGGAGTTGACGAACGTGCTCGAATCGCCAGTGCCCGCAGAGTAACTCCCGATGCAGTGATATCTGGCAGCGAACTCAGGTCGGTAGATTCGAACTGAATGTCAACTGCCTGACCGGTTGCAAGCAGAGAGATATCTGAAGTTTCACCGTCAAGAGTGACCTCCGTCTCGTCAGTGACTTTTGCCGCCACTCTGATGCCCTGTTGTTCATTTACAGCGATAACGATTCCGATCGCACTTTCCAGGGAACCGTCGATCTCGACCAGTGTTATCACGCCATGAAACGCCCGGTTGGCCTCGTTGTTGATAACTTTTTCGAGCTCGTCGTACAGCTTCGGATGGCGCACCCGTACCGATACTGCCGACCTCACTCCGTCATCAATCGAATACTTCACATCGAGTTCACTGCCGGGGCCAATCAAATGCCTCACATCGGCAAGCAGAAGCGAATCTCCAGCACCGGCGGGTTCCAAGCCCGGCCAGTCATTTGGAATTGAAACGGTGGTGACCTCTGGGTCGAACAGGAATCTAACGGAGAACGGGTCAGCGTCCTGCTCCCCTCGCGGGACAACTGTGAAAGATTTCTCGCCAATTTCCTCTACCAGCGCACCTGAAATCTCCAGCAGGGGTAATTCTTCATTTCGTTCGCGAGCGGCACGGTCGTAAATTTTCTTCAGCGCAACGAAGCGTCGTGAGATTTCGTCAATCTGGTCGGCCGCGCGATCAAGTGCCACACGGTCGAGACGCCCGGCATCTATAACGCGCTTTAAAGCCCGCGCCGCATCGTCCAGGGCGCTCAGGTGTTTGCTCCTGGCATCGATTGCTATCTGTGAAAGCCGTTCTTTCTCTGCCTCATCAGCGGCACGATCGACTGCAATTTCGAGGCGCTCGACTGTTTTACTGGTCAACTCGAATCCACGGGCAGTCAGCACGCCGCTCGACCGATCAAGCCGTGCGACCAGTGTGATTCCATCACCAACACTTGGTGAATCGACACCCGCTGAAAACAGAACGATTACGACATCGCCGTTACGGGTCTGGACCGAAAGTTCCTCATCGGTGACATCGGTAACCACACCGACAATATGTTTCGTAATCGTCTGTGCATTTCTGATCTGGACAATCGTTTTCAGAGCTACCAGCTCGCCAACAGAGTTGCGTCTGGCGGTCGATATCACCCTGTCGCCTTCAACCACTTCTGCAACTGTGCCTGCATTTGAACCGAGTTTCAGTTCAGATAGATCATCGAAGATCAGGGTCACGAGGCCAGCATTGGTGGCCACGACAATCGCGCTTGGCGGCCTCACCTCGACGGCTGTCCCGAAAATGGCCTCGATGGCAGCCAGACTGGGACGCGAACCATGAGATGAACCGGTTTCGGCATTCGCAACACCGGCACTCAGCATACCGAAAATAACGACGAACGCGAGAAGGCCGACCACCTGTACGTGTACCAACCTGCTTACTCGGGCCCGGAGATGTCTGAACATGCCTTGATTTAATCGTGTGCGTCGTGAATGGTTCCAACTGTTAAACATTGACCCAATCGTCGTTACGATTGTGTTACTACGATTCCACCCGAAATATCTCGCTCGACCAGCTCGATTCATCATGGAGAATCCTCCGGAATCGAGATGATTGCCAGCGAGGAACTGATCGTGTTTCCGCTCAGGTCACTTGCCACCACATCCACGATATTTGGCCCCGCTTCCAGCAGAAGGGTCAATTCAAACGTTCCATCCGCCTGAACTTGTACTATCACCCCGTTTACGCTAACGATGGCGTCGGGCGAAGTTAGCCCGCGCAGCAGAACTGTTTCGCTGCGAACTACGCTCTCTTCACCGAGACCTTCAAAGTCCAGGGACAAGTTAAAAGTTCCCGACTTCGGCGTGGGCGTAGAGGTGGGAACAGGAACCGGTGTCGATGTAGGCACAGGCGTTGGCGGGACGACCGTGGCTGTTGGGGCCGGTGTAGCAGTCGGGACCGGAATTGGGGTTGCTGTGGGCACTGGCACAGGGGTTGCCGTTGCGGCGACTGTAGGAGTCGGCTCAACGGCAACCACAGTAACGGTCGCTGTTGGCGGTACGGGTGTGTACCTGACACGACTGTCTACGCAGCCCGCGACCGCCAGAATCATCAGGGCGAACCCTGCCGCCATGAAACCGGCTCTAAAGAACTTTCTTTGTGTAGCGCGTAGCCGGTGTCGCAACGCCATCATCTGGCAACTGCGGGCCGATTATCCAGAGGCATCGACAGGGTGAACGCTGTGTGATGTTCGTCCGGGTCGCCGTTGTTCGATTGCTTCGATTCAACAAGCAGGTCGCCACCGCAGCGTTCGGTAAGTGAACTGGCGATGTATAGCCCAAGCCCCGAACTCTGCTTTTCCCTTCTGGCCGAAAGTTCTGGAGTCCACCCGCGGTCGAACACATGCACAAGGTGCGATTCAGCAATACCGTGACCGTCGTCCCAAACCCTTACCAGAAAGTTCGCCTCGTTACGCGTCAGTCGAATCTCGATCTGCCCGCTGGCGAACTTGGTGGCATTGTCGACAAGGTTCGTAATCACATGATCCAGGGCAGAAGCATCGCCGTAAACCAGCCCGAACTCGCCCGGCTCGCACCACCACACCAGGTCGAGACCGCGCTCACGCGCTATCGGCAAGTATCGGTCTGCGATGTTACGGATGACCCCGGCCGCATCGACCGGTTCCACCGCGGGCTGGGCATACTCGTCTTCGAGATCGACAAGCACGCGCACGTTTTCGATCATCAACCTGAAGTTAGGTGCCTGCTGCTCGATCTCATCAAGCAGTTCTGTAACCATTCTGGGGGTTTTCTCCCCGGTTTCATTGAGCAGAACCCTGACCTCGCGCTGCTTGCCCAGAATTCTTCGCAGCGGACGACCCATGTCATGTGCAAAAGTATCGAAATAGTCCTGGGTAACCCGGCTCCAACTGCGGTCGTCTGCGTTCTGTTTTTGTCTGCGCGACGCCAGCATTGACGAAACAAACGCAATGATCGCACCGGCAAAAAACACCGCTGCGCCAATGTACGCGACCGGCTCGATCCACCAGAGCGATCCGGGGGAAATTGACTCCCCGATCACAGGTGAAAGCAATACGAGCACCAGGCCTACTGCGGCCAGCGATGCCCCACCAATCTTCAGTAATTTCAACCAGAGTTCATTCAATAGTTCAGTCCAGATTTCCCCGTGGGCCTGATCGGTCCGAGAGAAAAACTATCGGCACTCGTATTGTTAGTCGGTCGGTGGTACCAGGCGATAGCCACGGTTTCTAACATTCATTATTAATTCGGTCGCCCCGAATTCCCGAGACACAGCATTCCCTAGTGAAACTTTAATCTCGCGTATTCTCACCCTGAGTGATGCCCGTGAATCTTCCCCCTCCGAAAAGCGTTCGAGCCTGGAAAACGGAACAAGTTCGCCTTCCGACCGAAAGAATGCCGCCGCTAATTCGTTGAGGATTTCGAGCTTCATTCCCTGGATTTCTCGAATCAGGTCATGTTTGCCATTTTCGATCACGTACACGGCGGCATTTTTCGCATCGATCTCGAACAACGAGCCAATCTTGATGGTCTCTGGCGCACTTCCGATCAGCCGACGCAGCCGCAGTACAACCTCTTCCGGGCTTGCCAGCTTGTCGATGAAATCAACCGATGCGCTCATGCCAAGACTCGCCGTGACGGCGGTATCTCGATAAGGCCCCTGCGTGTACTGAGTGAACATCAGCACCGGCATGCTGCTATCGCGGTCGGATATTTTTTTCAGTATTGAAAGACCTTTGAACCGGTCGGTGTCATACTCACCGAAACGTACGTCAAGCAAAACCGCGGCAGGCCGCTCTTGTTCCATAGCAAACAACGCCTGCGTTTCGTAATCGTCACCTGTTATATGGGCACCCTCTGGTGCAACCACTATCGGCCTGAACCCCTCCGATTCGAGGCGGCGCAAAACCGAACGCATGAGATCGGACATGTGTTCGTCATCCACTACGAGTATTTTTTGGCCGTTGCCAACGCCTTTTGAAGTCAACTCATTCCCCTGCGGTCGCCCGCCGACAGATTGCAGCCACTGTGCGCCAGCAGCATATGGATTTCAAAACGATTTCGACTTTATCACCGACAGAGCCAGGACTCGTTCAGATGGATGACGCCGGATCCGGGTAATTTGTTCCATGTTACGTTTCGCAAGATGTGACACCGGTCAACAAAATTCAGAGCGAAATAGCCTATCTTTACAGGTAGAAATACCTAATCGGACTCGACTCGATACCGAGGGAAGGCTATGCTCCGATGACCGTCAGAATCCATCTTCAATTTTCCCGAAATAACTGCCTGTGACCGATCAGTTTGTCCATCTCCACAACCACTCCGAGTATTCACTACTCGATGGTTTCGGCAAGTTGGGCGACATGGTTGCCCGGGCAAAAGAACTGGGGCAGCCTGCGCTTGCCCTGACCGACCACGGCAACCTTCATGGTTCGATCGAGTTCTACCAATCGGCCCTGAAGGCCGGGATAAAACCGATCATCGGCGTCGAAGGTTATGTGGCAGACGGCCCACGCACCGAGAAAAACCCCGCCAAACGTTCCCCGTTTCACATAACGGTGCTAGCCCAGAACCGTACCGGCTACCAGAACCTGTTGAAACTGGTCACGGCATCGCACCTCGAAGGGTTTTACTACCGTCCGAGAATGGACCGCGAGATACTCGAAAAGTACTCGGAAGGCCTGATCGTCCTCTCGGGCTGCATCGGCGGCGAACTGGGACGGTACATCAAGGCAAGCGATCTCGATGCTGCTCGCGAAACTATCGAGTGGTACGGAAACGTGTTTCAGGACCGCTACTATCTTGAACTGATGATGCACCAGCACGTGCCGCAGCAGGCCGAAGTCAATAACGCCGTCATTGAACTGAGCAAACAGACCGGTATCCCGCTGGTCGTTACCAACGATTCGCACTATGTTCGCCGGGAAGATCACGAGGCGCAGGAAATTCTCACCTGCATTCAGACCAACTCGAATTTGAACGATCCCAAACGGCTCCGTATGGAAGACACCTCGTACTACCTGCGAAGTGCAGATGAGATGCGAGGAGAGTGGTCGCACGTTCCAGAAGCCCTTGATAACACGGTGAAAATTGCCGAATCATGCGAGTTGGAACTGGAATTCGGCAAAACCTTCGTACCCCGGTTCGCAACCCCTGCCAACGAACCGTCTATGGAGTACCTGCGCGAACTCTGCTACAGGGGCTTGAAGAAGCGGTTCGAGGCCCCGAGCGAAGAGGTGCTAACTCGACTCGAATACGAACTCGGGATTATTGAAGAAACAAAGTTTTCCGATTATTTCCTCGTTTGCTGGGACATTTTTAATTTCGTCAACGAACGTGGAATACTCTCGGCAGTCCGTGGGTCAGCTGCTGCAAGTCTCGTCCTCTACTGCCTCGAGGTGACGCAGATCGACCCGGTGGAATCCGATCTTTTCTTCGAGCGGTTCTTGAATGTCGAGCGGCGGGAGATGCCTGATATCGACATGGACTTCGCCGACGACCGCCGGGAAGAAGTTATTAAGTACTGCATCGACCACTACGGTCGTGAACATGTTGCACAGATCGTGACGTTCGGAACGCTTGGAGCAAAGGCAGCGATACGCGATACGGCGCGGGCAATGGCGTTGCCGCTCGAACTGAGCGACAAGCTTGCAAAAATGGTTCCGCTCACTCTCAACATCAAGCTGAAAGACGCCATTGCACAATCGGCTGAGATGCGAAGCGAAATCAACCGCAACCGAGACGCCCGAAACCTGATCGAAATGGCACAGCGTGTCGAAGGTTCGGTTCGCCACGCCAGCACACACGCCGCGGCAGTAGTAATTTCTGAAAAGCCGCTTACCGATTATGTGCCGTTGCAGCGTTCGACAAGCGGCAAGGAAGATTCCAGCCCAACGACCCAGTATTCAATGAACCCGGTTGCCGCGGTCGGGTTGCTGAAAATGGACTTTCTGGGCCTCGCTAACCTATCGATCCTCGACCGGTGTGTGAAGCTGATCGCCGAGACCACTGGCGAATACGTGGGTGTTTACGACGTCCCGATCGATGATGAGAAAGCCTTCCATATTCTGGGCGAGGGCGACACATTTGGTGTGTTTCAGCTTGAATCGACCGGCATGCGCCGAAATGTGAAGGAACTGAAGCCGACCACGATCAACGACCTCGCGGCCATGATCGCCCTGTATCGTCCGGGGCCGATGGAACATATCGGTACTTTTATTGATGCCAAACATGGCCGGGCCGAAATCACTTACCCGCACAACGACCTGCGAGAACTCCTTGAGCCGACCTATGGCGTGCTGGTGTACCAGGACCAGGTCATGCTGATAGCCCAGGCTTTCGCCGGGTACACGCTGGGAGAGGCCGACATTCTCCGCAAGGCGATGGGCAAAAAAATCGCATCGGTCATGGATGCCGAACACGAAAAGTTCATGGCTGGTGCGCTGAAAAAGGGCTACACGAAAGAACAGGCCGATACCGTTTTCGACCTGATGGCCCCGTTCGCCGGGTACGGTTTCAACAAAGCACATGCCGTTTCGTATGCGTACATCGCATACTGGACTGCCTATTTCAAGGCAAACAACCCTACCGAGTACCTCGTTGCGGTATTGGATTCGGCATCGGGTAACCCCGAAAAGGTTGGCGAGGCGGTTCGTGAAGCTACCCGGCTGGGGATTACGGTGAAACCACCGAGCATCAACTATTCCCGGTCTGGTTTCACGGTTGAACGAGATTCCGACGGCAAAGACGCTATCAGGTTCGGGCTTGCAGCCGTTAAAAATGTCGGGGCGGCCGCAATCGACCCGATAGTCGAGGCCCGCGAGGCCGCGGGCCTGTTTAAAGACATCGAAGACATTTGCAGGCGCGTCGATTCAAAATCGCTCAACCGCCGCACCCTGGAAAGCCTGATAAGGGTAGGGGCGTTCGACAAGTTTGGCGGGCGAGGAAACCTGCTCGAATCGGTCGACCGGATTATCGCGGCGGTTCAGAGGCAGACCAAGCTACGTGAATCGGGCCAGACTTCGATGTTCGACATGCTCGGTGAATCGGTTCCAGTACCGATGGTTGAGATCGAAGTCGATGGGCATGACGATACGACCGATCAGGAGCGGGTCATTTGGGAACGTGATCTTCTTGGGGTCGAGTTGACCCAGAGCCCGTTCACAAAAGAAATGCGGCAACAACCCGGTAACATAGTTGTGTTCGCTTCCGATATCACTACGGAAATAGTGGGCCAGAAGCGGGCCGCGCTCGGACAGGTGAACGACATCCGTGAACTGACCACAAAGCGCGGCGAGAAATTCCTGTCGCTCAACCTCACGCTTCTCGATGGCAATATCGAAATAGTTGTCTGGCCCAATATTCTTGAACAAAATCCCGGTCTGTGGGAGAACGGTAATTTCGTCTCTGTCACTGGCGAGGTACGCGAACGAATGGGGCGGGTATCGCTTTCGGTAGAACATGCCCACGAATATCAACTTAAGGCTGAAGGGCAGGCCGAATCGGAAGCCCAAGAAACGAAAAACGAACCGCCGCCAGTCACCCGGGCCGGGTTCAACGAAGCAAGCGAACCGCGCCCTGTGCTGAACGATCCGGTGCTGATAAACCCGACAGGGGCATCTGGGAAAACGGGGCAGACGGGGCCAGCGGGGCAAGTTCGAGCCTCGATTAACGAAACAATCAAGCCTGAATCGGTGCCCACTCCTCCCGCGAGCGGCACGAACAACTCAACTGAAAAGGAATCGGCGCTGACACCTGAACCTGCCGCACCAACCGAAATAAACAGCATCGACTCGGATCTCAGCCACGACTCTGGGGGCGATGCTGTCTCCGAAGGCGGGCCAGTAGTCATCCGGGTAAAAGAGACTGGCGATGCGGCCAGCGACCGGTATCGGCTGGAAGATATCGTAAAGTTGTTTTTGGAATTTCCCGGGGCCGATGCCGCTGTGCTGGAAATAGAGACTGGCAACAAAATCGTACGACTCGATATGCCATTCAGAGTCCAGGCAGGCGCGCCGCTCCGCGGGCGTCTTAGCGAACTTCTTGGCAACGGGGCTGTGCAGATGACTCCGGCATGAGCCACCTTGGTACTCGGGACTCTCTGAAAAAATGACGGGACGCCACGTTCCGGGGCCAATATCAGGGCCAGTTATCGGCGTTTTACGGTACGCGAAAGAGCGGTGAGCAATGAGCTGGAAAGTGTTCGCAACGGCGCCCGATCAACTGATCGGTGAATCCTGGTGCGGCCTCGTTCAAGCCGCCGGGGTTGACTGCAAGCTGCAACCTGGCGACGCAATTGGCTTCATGGGCGTATCAGTGTTTCCAGTCAGACTGATGGCACGAGCGGAAGATGTTGAACTGGCGAAGTCGATTCTCGATTCCTATATTGGCGAGGATGAACAGCCGCCAGAGCCAGCCCCAGAATCAGAACCCGAGGCTCCTTGAACCCGCGTGTCAGCCGGTTGGCGACCGGCCAGATTCCATCGCAAGCAATCGTGATTTCAGTGAAAGCCCCGCACCACCAAACCCGTGAAGGTCGCCGCTCGAGCCGATGACCCTGTGGCAAGGGACAAGAAGCGCCAACTTGTTGCGGGCCATTGCCTGACCCGCCCCCCTTGCGGCCCTGACGTTGCCTGCCTGCTCGGCAAGCCACCGATAGCTGCGCGTTTCGCCAGCGGGAATTGACCGACAGGCATCCCATGCTTTCTTGAAAAATGGCGATACCTGCCTGGTATCGATCGGGATGTCAGCGAGGTTCACCGGTTCGCCAGCGCAAAAAGCTGTAATCAGCGTGCGTGAATCATCGTGGCGGTCGGGAGCGTGTACAGCCGTTTCGATCTCTGGTTGCACGGCATCAAGTGCCGAACTTGGAGAACTTTCCGGGAGGCTGGCCCGGACTATTCCATGATCGCCGCCAACGATCGCCACCCAGCCCATCTCCGTTTCGAAAATGTCGTATGTCGTCTCTTCATCGGTGGTCATGCTGAAAATCTCAACCTTCCCCTAACTCTGGGCCAAATCTTCCGAGCTGCCTGAACCGGTGTGCCACAAGCGCCCTCGCAACTCTTCGCCAAGCCCCGTCCAGCCGCTTCGATGTTTCCACACCAACATCAACTGGCGCACCCGCGTACATACGTCGCTGGAACTCGTCTGCTATCAGTAAAGCATGTTTTTGGGCAGCGAATGTTTGGCTGCCCAGATTAGCTGCGAATTCTGCAATTGTCTCGTCCGGTCGGCGTTTCATGCCCAGTAGCGCGGCGATTCGGCTCATACGTGCGTAAGCCCTTGTTGGAGCATCCATCCCGCGCAAACTCAACCGCCATGCAAGCATCAGCAGTAGTACGGCTGCCACAACGCCCCCTGCCCATGCGAACGGGCGCAACGGGAACGAAAATTTGTCGGGTTCTGTAGCATCCAAAATCTGTCGGTTGGCGGCAGCAGCAGCCCGGGCCTCGCGCGCCAGACGTTCAAGGTCAGCGATATCGTTGAGGAAATCGGGATCCTCTTCAGCGGAACTAATGGCACCAGCAGCGAACACATCGCCACCAGCAGTGACAGGGGCGAGTTGCCCACGCGGTACGGCAGCCCGTCCCGGAGTGGTTTCATAATCTACCCAGCCGTATTCCGGGAAGTAAACCTGGCTCCACCCGTGCCTGTCGTTGTCACGAATCAGGAACATCCCCGCTTCGGAAACGTATTCACCCGAAGCCCAGCCAGCCACGAACCGGGCAGGAACACCCACGGCACGGAGCAGTACCGCCGACGACGAGCCGAAGTACTGGCTGTAGCCCTTTATTTTCGACGGGTCACAACTCTCGTCATCGACCGGACAGGGTTCGGCCCGGGTCTGAAACAAGAAATAGAAAATACCGTCGGTGCCAAATTCTGGACCGGCGATTCCGAGCGAATACTGCTGATCGACAAGAAAAGCTTTGATCGCCTCGGCTTTCTCGAAAGGAGTTATTGCCCCCGCCTGCCGCACTACTTCGGACGCCAGCACTCTGACTTCGTTAGGCAACGATGTGGGAAGTTGCAGGTATCTGTCGGTTATCCATGTTGGATAGTCGGTCCCGGCTTCGTTCAGTTGCTCATCGGTGGCGAGCGAAACGAACGTCTGTATCGAATACGTGTCGTCCTCGGAAATATCTCTGGCAAGCTCGACCCCCACCTGCTCGACGGGGGCTGCCCGCTCAATGACCAGGTGAGTCGCCAGTCCTGAGTCGCCATCGCTGTTAATGTTGATCGTAATTTCGGCCCAGTCGATCCCGCGTGAAACTGTGCGGAGCGGTTGAATCACAGTTTCGAGCCTGGTTCTAATGACGAATTCGTCACTGGCAGGGGTAGAAGTTTCGTTCTCGCTTAAAACGACTCGCTCTGTCCAAACCGTTTGCGCTATGCCGGTTTCAGTTGCAGTCCTGAGTGCCTGGACTACCTCGCTTACAAGTCCCGGTTCGACCGGCGGCTGGTTGCTCAACCGGGCCGGTGGGGCGTTACTCGGTACGGGAACAAGATCGACCAGTGCGAACCTGATCGCAAATGCCATGTCACGGAGGTCCTGGGGCATCTCGCTTAACTGCCCGACTGAACCAGTCAGTGGCACCTGCCATTGCTTTGGGTCAAGAACCTGCACGACGGCTTCACGGTCGACCGAAAAGACTCCACCAGCGGGCATAACAACTCTGGTGGTCAGCAGCGGCACATACACCAGCGACACCCGCTCGCGCTCCAACTCGGTCGGTGCCAGTGTCAGTGCCGTACGCGGGCTGGCAGCGACTTTCGTGGC
>CAYLWG010000015.1:0-4842 GCA_964387235.1 uncultured Dehalococcoidales bacterium | reverse complement strand
CCGAATCGGTCAACCAACCTTCCGAGGTATATTCCTGATACACGCGGCCCGCGTAGTTGACGACATATTTCGACCTGATCCACATCAGCGGTTCATCCGTAAGGTTCAATCCTCCGCTGAACGCCATCGATTGGGAAGGGGTGGCGAGCAACATACTGTCCACCGGGCCATTAACACCTGCAAGAAGCCTGTTCGCTGGTTCCTGCAACGCATAAAACGGTGCCCTGAAAATGTCCCATGTTTTGTTCAACTGCTCCGATCTCGGTTCCCATACCGGCAAGAGCGAACTCAAAAGCACGATAGGGAGCGCGAACAACAGACCGTCCTGCACTGTCACCCAGCCAAGGAACCGCGAATAATCGACTCCTTCCGATTTCCACTTCTCGATCCGCCGTACCGTCGTCAAATGGGCGAACAGCACGATTCCCCCCACAAGGAACAGGAAAAACGTGAATTCGTGTTCACCGTGCCTGTAGCTCAGGTTCGTGAGAATCACGAGTGACA
This sequence comes from uncultured Dehalococcoidales bacterium, assembly GCA_964387235.1. GTDB lineage: Bacteria > Chloroflexota > Dehalococcoidia > Lucifugimonadales > Lucifugimonadaceae > Lucifugimonas. The sequence goes on along the minus strand of CAYLWG010000015.1, from coordinate 4,338 downwards.
GGAGCACGGTTGGGAGCCACGGCGATTTAAATCGGAATGTGAGGGCCGTCACCCCGTATCCAACGATCCACGATGCGGTCATGAACATGAGGGCGAACGGAACAGTATCGGTGCTAATTCCGCCCGATTGTGCCGTTTCTATCCACACCCCGAACCGCGAGAAGGAATCGACCGACCGGGTTATCGGGTCGTCTCCTGCAGCCTGCGCGGAACCCTGCCAGAACACCACGAGAATCCCCAGGCCGAACGGATAAGCGAATCTCAGGAGCCATCCAACATTCAGTTTTGAAACCGCGAAGGCTGCAATCGATCCAAGCAGCAGGGTTGGGATGATGGACGGGAGATCGCCCCATCCGGCGAGCTGAACCGACCAGCCCACACTAGCCATCATCCACAGAATAATCAGCAGGCTCACCCAGTCGTAAACCGGAGCGAACCGGAGCAGTCGAGCCCATATTGTGTCGAAACGATCTTGCGAATTTTCGATCTCATCGATAGATGGTGGCCCCGGAACGTTCTTCAGGAAATCGGTGGCTGTGCTCATTGATCGCCGCCCGCAGGTTCGGCCTGATCGGCCTGGGTGTGGGCAACGGCTTTTGGCCCTATTGGCCCTCTTGGCTGCACCGGCTCAGAATGCGCCCGTACCGTCGCCTGACGCAGGCCTTCAATGGCACCGCCCACCGGGTTCAGAAGGGCACTTGAAATAGAGTCGCCGCGTGCAAGCGGGTACGTCGATACACCGGCTACAGTCAGGTGTTCCAGTGCATCGGCATTGGAATCCCCACCGCCACTGCCACCACCACCAAAAGACGCCCGGTCGATAAGTACGGTGCTAACGCGAACACCCCGCTTCGCAAGCCCTCCAAGTGCTTCGATCCACGGGCCATCATTGGCCGCGGTTATCACTACAAGCGACGTGTTTTGCCCAAGATCGCGCTCCAGTTCTGTTAACGCTTCAAGAATCGAGACCTGCCCAACTGGCCTGCTGGCGGCGATGTGCCGCATAATCAGTTCGCGCTGGTGCATCGACCGGTCAGGCAGCGCCAGAAGCGACTTGCTGCCATGGGCCAGATATCCAATCGGGAGCGATCCGCGGTTGTACTTGTCGATAACCGATGCGGCAACAGTCGCACCCATCTCGTCGGTCGATTCATCTCCATTTACGACTTGCGAATCTTGATGCTGGTCGAAAAGCACCCACATCTGGCTCGACGATCCCTGGTCAAACTGCTTGACCATCAAATCACCTGTTCTCGCCGTCGATAGCCAGTGAATCCTGCCAAGTGCGTCACCGGCTTCGTATTCGCGTACCGAAGATACATCGGTGCTTAGTACGCGCACCCGTTGCCTGCGGGAATTATCGCCAATCAGATGGATAGAGGGAGAAGCGAAATCGGGAATAGTGACGATTTTCGGGTAGACGAGAACTGTCTCCTCGCCACCAAACACCACTTCTTGCGGAAACATACTGAATGGGTTGGAAGTTCGGGCAACCAGCGGCCCCACCGTGTATTCGCCCCTGCGTGTAACGGTCCCCGACATTTCAAAGCGGTCGAACGCTACAAGCAGACCGAGACTGGCGATACGTTTGAACTGAATTCCAGGTAGGTCGGTGCGGTCTTCAACTTCGACCCATGCCTTGGGCGTCCCGCCATGATTTCGAAGGACGACCGACTCAGAAATCGTATCCCCAACAGTGAACGGCCCTTTCGGGCGCTTAACTTCCGCCGTCATCCGTTCAGAACTGCTACGTGCCCACAGCCAACCGGCTATCAGAAGAATTATGAGCGAGTAGTACAGCCTGACCGATAAATCGAAGCCGGTCGCCATGCCAGTCATGAACTCGATCACTATCACTGCCAGAATGCCGTAAAGAATCGGGTGTCGGCGCAGCCGCCGTACCGCGCGCCTGCGCCCACCGCTAATAACTACAGGCGGATCTTTACTCTGGCTGCTGGGTGATTTAAAAGAGCGGAGCATGAATCCGGACTAAGGTTGTGGTTTGTTTATTCGGCCTTTTTACCGACTGGTCTATTACGATTTTCTGACACTTGCACCGGGAACTGAAACCTGGCTAAGTACATCAGCGATGATTGTTTCCTGTGTCACTTCTCGCATCCTGGCCGAAGGGGTGAGAAGAACACGGTGTGCAAGCGTTGCAGATGCAATGGCTTTTATGTCGTCGGGAACGACGTAGTCGCGGTTGCGCAGCATCGCCAGGGCTTTGCCACCCTTCATAAGGTTTATCGAGGCACGCGGGGAAACCCCCAGCGCAGCTTCGGGGTGCTGGCGGGTGGCGTTTGCAAGTTCAACTATGTACTGCTTCACGAGCACATCGATGTAAACATCATCTGCCCGCGCCTGAAGGTTCGTTATGTCGTCGGGAGTGCAGACCGGCTGCAACTCGTCGATAGGGTCGGTATGCTCATGCCGCTCCATGATCGCAACTTCCTGATCGGAATCTGGGTATCCAAGCGATATCCGCATAAAGAACCGGTCGAGCTGCGCTTCGGGAAGCGGGAATGTGCCTTCGTATTCGATGGGGTTCTGCGTAGCAAGCACCATGAAGGGGTTGGGCAGTTTACGGGTAACGCCTTCGACAGTGACCTGCTGTTCGCCCATCGCTTCGAGCAGCGCCGATTGCGTTTTGGGAGTCGCCCGGTTTATCTCATCAGCAAGTACGATCTGCGCCATGATCGGGCCTGGCCTGAATTCAAAATCGCCGGTTTTCTGATTGAATATGGATGCACCCGTAACGTCGCTCGGAAGCAGGTCGGGAGTGAACTGCATACGGCGGTAATCACAGCCGGTCGATGTCGCCAGCGACCTGACGAGCATGGTCTTGCCAACGCCCGGAACATCTTCGATAAGCACATGGCCGCCGCTGATGAGGGCCACAAGTGTCAGTTCCACAGTTTCGCGCTTACCAACAATCACCCTGCTGATGTTTTCTATCAGCAAGTCGGCAAGAGTTTGTGAATCAACCGTTAAAGTCACTGTGTCTCCCTTGAACACTTTCGGGAATCTCGTCCGGAACTGCTTTTAATTACGGGGTTGCCGAGTGTTTGTTTTCTTGGCCTTACCCGAAATTCAGCGATACCGGTTCAGCCCGACATGGTACGTGATGTCGACTGACCACGAGTGAGATGAGAAGTTTGGTGGGCGATGGGGGACTCGAACCCTCGACCCCCTGCTTGTAAGGCAGGTGCTCTAACCAGCTGAGCTAATCGCCCGAACACTTTTGGAAGTCGTCGCAGCCACCCACCCGTCGTTACGCAAGTACGTGTGGTGCGGATTCAACCGCCCGAACCGGAAGAACGATTCGGAACGCTTCAACATCCAAACTTCTATTGCAAGTTTAGTAGCCGTGTATTACCCCGGCACCCTGCAAGAACCCTGAAGTCAATATCTCCAGTTATCGAGTGCGCCAATTCGAAGTTTCGAAAAGACACACATCGCCGGTCAGGATATTAACTCCCGCAAATCAAATGGCGCGCTTGGCGGGATTTGAACCCACGACCTCAGCCTTCGCAGGGCTGCGCTCTATCCAGCTGAGCTACAAGCGCACTGTGCGGAAACCCGCCCGGCCGGGTGCGAGACCGACCGTAAAAATATGTGGTGCCGAGGGCGAGAGTCGAACTCGCACGCCCTTGCGGGCACTACGCCCTGAACGTAGCGCGTCTGCCATTTCGCCACCCCGGCACAGTGTGTCCAGGCGCATCAGACCTGGTGGTGGGCGATGGGGGACTCGAACCTCCGACCTCTTGCGTGTGAAGCAAGCGCTCTAACCAACTGAGCTAATCGCCCGAATATGCAATTGTATCTCGCCCGACACCGGAAACCACAGGGCCAAATCCCAGTTGCGCGAGTAACGAACATGGTAGCGATGGTGGGACTTGAACCTACGACCTCGCGCTTATGAAGCGCGCGCTCTAACCGACTGAGCTACATCGCCATTACATTCAACACACCCCGTGATTCACATCACAAACTGCAGTATTTCATGTTAGCCACGGGCCAATCACCGGTCAACGAACTAACGAGCGAGGTTAATCGTCTGCCGTGAGTCCAACACGTCCCACCGCTAACGGTCCAGCCAGGCGTCAAAGGCCCCCGGCGCACCTCGCGGAGACTGCACTACGCGACTTGCTCACGCCAGTCACCTCACAAGTCGTCCGCCCATGCCCGAAGCCTGTCCTGCTTCCCTCCTTCGGGAGGGGTCAGGGGCCGCGTCGCAGACACACGCGATCAAGGAGGTCTCAGACGCCGGGGCACGCCATTGCGACGCGCGACCAAGCAATCCGATTGCACCCGGAGCTAAACTTGCCAGTCCCCGCT
>CAYLWG010000014.1:0-23409 GCA_964387235.1 uncultured Dehalococcoidales bacterium | reverse complement strand
GCCGGAATATTGAGCCCTGTTTTTCTCAACTCAAAAATACTTGATGCGAAAAAAGACGATTCGCTGTTCGACTTTGCTGATTCCCTGTCGATCAGGGTTCCGACATCGTGTGGCAGAACAGGCGAGTGTCACGAATGCATTGTCGAGGTCAGGCGCGGCTCCAACGCGCTTATACCTAAAACAGAATCCGAGAAATTTCTTCGTGGCAATTACCGGTTGGCCTGTCAGGCGCTGGTCGCCAACCCTTCCGCAGATATCGAATTTTCGGTTCTTCGCAGGCAACCACGGATCCTTACTTCGGGCATCCGGCGGGATGTAAAACTTCAGCCCGCGTACACACTGGTCGATAACGACGTGGTGTTTAACGGGCCAGATGGCCCGGTCGTCGTCGATACGTACCGCGGGGCGATATACGGCATAGCAGCCGATCTGGGCACAACAACTGTCGTCCTGAATCTTGTTGACCTGGAATCTGGCACAACGGTATACACCGCGTCGTTCGAAAACCCCCAGCGGTTTGGCGGCAGCGACATTATGAATCGCATTTCGTACGACGGTGGTCCGGATACAGGCGAGCTACAGGCGGTGATAGTTTCGTCGATAAATTTCGAGATAGGCGAAATGGTGCGGGCGTTGAAAATCAGGCGACGACAGATTTATGAGATCGTCGCCGTCGGCAATACCACGATGCGGGAACTCTTCTTCGGAATTGATGTACAGAGCATCGGAACCCGTCCTTATAAATCAATTGTCGAGGAAGAATTCCGAGCAAATAAACGTACGACGATGTCACTCGTGACTACCGCTGTGAAGCTCGGTTTGAGGATTCATCCCAAAGCGACTGTTTATGGCGGCCCATTGATAGCGTCGCATCTCGGGTCCGATGTTGCTGCCGATCTGCTGGCGCTTGGCATGGAGGACCGCACTGAACCGGTGATCCTCGTCGATGTCGGCACCAACACCGAGGTTGTGATCGGCTACAACGGTCGCCTGCTGGCTGCTTCATGCCCCGCCGGGCCAGCTTTTGAGGGCGGCGAGGTCACGTATGGCATGCCAGGCTACGACGGTGCGGTGGAGAAAGTGTCGATAGACGAAAAGGGCAAGGCAACGTCGGTAGTTATCGGTGAAGCCGACCCGATCGGAATATGTGGCTCGGGATTAATCGATCTACTTGCCGAACTACGCCGAACCGGTCTGATGAACGAACTGGGCAGGTTTGAGGATAATTCCGACGAATACGAGTTCACTGATTCCAACAACCTGACGCTGTCGAGAGCTGATATCTCTGCTCTGGCGCAGGCTAAAGCGGCTAACTACTGTGGTCAGGCCATAGTGTTGCGCGAATACGGGCTGCCAATCGAGAAGTTTGAAAAACTCTTCCTTGCTGGCGGGTTTGCCAACTATGTCGATGCGGCCAACGCCATCGACATTGGGTTCATCGCAAACATGCCGCTCGAAAAAGTCGAAAAAATAGGTAACGCAGCACTCGAGGGCGCGACGATCATGTTGCTGTCGGCTCCGAAGCGTGAGGAAATCGAAAAACTTACAGCGACGATAGAACACGTCGAGCTTGAAACAGCGCCGGACTTCTTTGACTTCTTCGTTGAAGGCTGCATGTTCAAGCCAATGGAAGACGTATGGCAGGGCGATTAGATGGGTGGATTCCAACCGGGTGAATTTCGAGTCCGTATTGCAGAGATGTGCAAGGTACTCGTAAGCGAGTGGGCCATCTGCTGAAGTGAATCCACGATCCGTAGTTCTACATCGGCCGATTTCATGGCAGTTCGGAGATCGCCCACGGGTTCTACGACGGTTGGCTCAAGGGTATCCTCAGCGACATACATTCCGGCGTCTTCGAGTGATTCGAAGCAAGAACCGTCAAACTCGTATCGATACAGCTGACAGGTTTCGAAACTCTGAACCCACTCCTTTTCGATGTGGGCGACCATTCGTGGCGGACTCTTCCCCATCCATCTCAAAACATCGTTTTCTGTGGAGCCACCGATAGGCCACAGGAGAAGCCGTGGGCAGGCTCGTGGGAAGAAATACATCGGTGAATACCACTTATCGATTGCCCACACCAACGACTCACCAATGAGTCGGCCTTTGATATATCGCTACGGGCGCGGGATAAATTTTTCGATGTTCGGGTCTTCCGAGTAACGAAATAATCGCTGCATGATCGGTAATAAGGGTTCTTTCCGTTGGAACTGGCGGTCGTGTCCGTTCTAATCGCACCACTGGAAGGTATCATTTCGACCCATGATTAAAAAAGTGCTAATAACCGACTACGTGTGGCCCTCGATCGACCCGGAAAGAGAAATTCTGGAGGCAGCTGGTATCGAACCGGTAGTCGCCCCCGACGCTTCCGAATCCACTCTTGCCGAACTCGCTGCCGACGTCGATGCGATTATGTTTTGTTTTGCTCAGGTCACCGGGAAAGTCCTAGAAGCAGCAACAAACTGCAAGATTGCCGCACGGTACGGAATAGGTGTCGACAACGTAGATATCGCAAAAGCCACCGATCTCGGGATAGTTGTGACCAATGTTCCCGACTACTGCATGGACGAAGTGACCGACCACGCCCTTGGCATGATCCTGGCCCTGAACAGGCGATTGGTCCCCCACAGCCGTTCGGTTGTTTCTGGCGGCTGGGGCGATGTGGTGTTGAACCAACCAATGCACCGCACACGGGGCGCGACGTTGGGGATAATCGGCTTTGGTCGTATAGGACGGGCCCTCGCGGCAAAGGCCGCCGGATTCGGTATGAGAATTCTTGCCTTTGATCCGCTGATTCAACCGGGCACAGCCGTCGAGGGCGCAAGCGCCGTTTCGTTCGATGAAGTTCTAACTCAATCTGATTTCATTTCTATCCACGTTCCGTTAACGCCTGAAACGCACTACATTTTGGGTGCGACCGAACTGGCGAGAATGAAACCCGGGTCGATTGTCATCAACTGCGCCCGTGGCGGGTTGATTGATGAAGATGCGCTTGCTGCGTCCCTGGCGTCGGGCCACACAGCGGGCGCAGGACTTGACGTGCTGGAACCGGCTCCGCCCGACCCTGCGAGCCCGCTGCTACAGCAGGAGAACGTGATTATCACTCCTCACACGGCGTTCTTCTCTCAGGCTTCGACGCTGGAGTTGGAGCAGCGCACGGCACAGGAAGTTATCCGCGTGTTGAATGGCGAGCGACCTGAGAACCTGATTAACCCTAACGTGTTGGGCAAATCCCGTTCAGGGATTTAGATAAACCTGTTCTCTGGGGAGCGGAACTTACTGGCCGAGCAAACTCCGTAGATCTCTGGCCTGATCGGCAACCGATTCTGCTTCGTTCGGATGAATGTCGGCTGATGAGAATGCAGCACGAGAAGCCGCGTCGGCAAGCCAGATCAATGATTCAGCCTGTTGTCCTGCCACTATCTGAGCAGCAAACGCGTACTCGCGGAACGACTCGTTCTTCATTCGTCGCCTGAAGCCACTCTTCTTAAGCCGTTTTTCGACTGATACGAAGGCCTTGATTACCGCTTGGCGGTCAGACCCGTTTATTTTTTCATAGTCGAATCTGGTCAATCTGCCCGGCGCGCTTTTCCGGTAGAAAAACAGATACCAGATAACCATCGCAGCGAACCCGGCACCGACCAATGCGAACAGTCCCCAGTTCACGCCATGCTTGATGGCAAATTCGAAACTTTTCATCAGGGCAGCAGGTGTGCGACCGGCCGCTGCGGCGAGTTTGTCGCCGAACCGGCGGTCAAGCAGAGAACTGAGACCCGATGGAGGGGCCTGTTCGATATTGGCTACAGTCGGTAAATCGGGTCGTGTTGATGCGTCGAACGGAATCCAACCAGCACCACGGAAGTAGATCTCTGACCACGCATGAGCGTCTTTTGGGGTGATTTTGCTGGCACCGGAATACGTGTTGTACTCACCTGGAAGATACCCGGTGGCGACCCGGGACTGGAGACCGGCAGAGCGGGCCATCAGGGTAAGTGCCGTTGCGAAATCGATAGCGGTACCCGGCAATGCGCCAATCACAAACCGCCTCAGGTCAGTCGATGGCGTCAGCGGCGATTCGGCCTCGGTGTCGTATTCGAGGTTTTGGAGATACGACGTAATGGCCGATGCCTTATCAAAATCGTTCTCGGCTCCATTAGTAAGCGCGGATGTCAGGCGGTGTATTTCCTCGAACCCGGCAGGAATCGTGCCGTACTCCTTTTTTATCCACTCGGCCCGGTCTCTCCGCAAAATGTCAGGATCGGTTTCTGGCTGCTCCGAAACAACCTGGTACGTCGAACCTTCTGTGAGGTCCATCCGCCCGCGATTGTCACGCGGAACAGCAATGGCGACCGGTTCGTATCCGGTGAGCAGGTTGCTCCCCATATCGCCCTGAACAAAGAATGTCTGCAGGTAACGATCAGATTCGTGTGTCTGACCCGCCCGTGCAAATAATGAACGGAACTGACGATCTTCTTTGATTGTTGAATACCAAAGGCCCAGCCCATCGTTGGCATCCGGGTCGAACGTGTCAAAAACCCGGCCCCGCCAGTAACTTGCCACCGGACTTCTGACAAACGCAATCTTGTCCGTATCACCAAACTCGTATATCAGCGGAACTCCATAGAATTCTGCCGGCAGATCGGACTCCCCGACTAGATCACTTGCCGTTGCAGGACCGTTCTGGGCGAACAGATCGGGGTCGATTATGCCCTGCCCGGAAATATCGTTTCCTTGTTCATCTACAAGGCCCTGAGCCGTTTCGACATCGACCCGCGGCAATGGTGAATCCTCGCCGGTCACCGGCAGGAACGCCATTCGTGCGGCCTGCGGGGTCTGCGAAGTGTCCCAGGGCAGAATCAGGAATGATGCGACCGAAGCGACAACTACAGCCATCGTGGCCGCAAGCCAGTAGACAGTCGTGCCAGAGCGACTCTGAAGTCGCTTAACCGTTGCGCCTGCGGTTAGATCGACGTACTGAGCGGTTGCAAGAAAAATAACGACGATTGCCATGTATCCGCCGAGCAGCGGGAGGAATTCACTGCCAAATGCCTTTTCGGCCGCAAAGAACATCACCAGGCCGCTGAATACGAGCTGGGTGTAGAGGCCAGCGCGGGTACGGGCATCGAAGACAGACGCGGCCCCGGCGATGAGCAGGAAATTTGCGACCGGAATTCTGTTTCCCTGTAATGCCTCGACAAGTTCAAAGCGCATCATCACCCCGGCAGTGATGATCGACCCGGCAATCATCATCGATATCCACGGCATCCGCTTGCGAATTGCTCTGAATGCAACCCAGTGTCCGATCAGGGTTACCGGGATAGTGAAGAGTGGAATCATCGGGGAAACCCCGATAAAGAACAGAGATAACGATGCCCAGATTGTCGCCGTTGCTATCAGGACGCGAATTCGAAGCGATAGTTCAGGTCGATCGTTAAAGATTTTCTTGTATAACCTGCCAACCGTCGATTCGTATTTTTGCAGGGTTACGGGCTGTGCAGAATGCGTGGCAGTTGTCATGCTGCGTGCTCCTCTGGGGCCTCTGTCTCAACGGCCACAGCTTTTACCGTCACTGGTCCAGCAGTTTTCTGACCCTGGTATTTCGTTCCGCCAGCGCCCTGCTCCATTTCCTTCAAAGCACTGGAAAGCTCCCCACGTCGACACGAAATGGCGTTAACGCCTGCCGAAGCGAGGGTATTCACCGCATGTTGTGCATCGTCGCCCGGCATAAAGCCTTCAAACACCACAGCGGCGACATCTGATCCAGATCGGGCCATGGCGGTAAGGGCTGAGAGTAAATCGGAGTTACCCGAGTGAACGAAGGCGATAACCCGTTCACCGGCGTTCACTCCCTCAGTCCATCCAGACGATGTACCCGCATGCTGGTCTTCGATTCTCGCGAGATCCAGCATCACCTCCGGCCATGTAGTTCTCACCTGACCGGCTTTCGGCGTAACCACCCTCACAGTACCGCCCAATTCGATCAGTGGCCCAGCAGCGGTGGCGGCCATTCTTACGGCATAGTCTGAAGGTCGGTCGCCAGTTGCCTGAACTGCCAAATCGTCGGCATCGATAACCATCGCTACTGAACGCTCGGCCCAAGAATCGAACTCTTTAACGGCCAGTCGACCGGTGCGGGCAGAGTTTCTCCAGTGAATATTGCGATATGGGTCGCCAGCAACGTACCGGCGAGTCCCTGCGATTTCACTCCCAGACCTTGATTTTGCCATTCCATCGGAAACGCCAAGCGAAGATTCGAGTAGTCCAACCCGCGAGATTCTTTCCCAACTCGGGTAAACCAGAACCGAATCGGCCCCGGTGAACACCCTGCGCCTGCGGAAAAGCCCGAACAGCCCTTTCGCTTCGACCGAAACAGCCGATAGTCGGTGGACGCCCCTGGTCGTCATACTCGGGCTGGATGTGCCCTGCGATTTCGCTCGGGGCCCAACGCCGATCAACACCATCGATTCAGCCGATGTGGCCCTTGGCGATTCGATCGAGTATTCGACGTTTAGTAGAAATCTGGGAATCCACCATCGGTTCACAAGCTGAATTTCAATATCAACAGGTTTGCCTTCAACCGGTCCGGCCAGATCGGCCCCGCTGGCCGAAGAGTTGAACTGCCTAATGCGTCGAACAGACAGACCGTACACCGAAAACCAGGGCGTGACGGCTGAAAGAATTACGACGCCCCAGAGAATTGCGTCGGCCATATGCACCCATCCGACACGAGTTGCGCTGGCGATGAAAAAGGCAGCGACGGCGGTCAGTACGAATCCGATACCTCTCCGCGTAATCACGAAATGCGTTCTCCTTGTAGTTGCAGTAAAAGTGAAGCCATGTCGGGAAAAATGGTGAGCGTTATCTCGATCATGCTTACGCCGGCACTTGCGTTTCGTCGATGGCGGCAACCACAGCATCGCCAGCCGATATTTCGGCGGCTGGTTGCATCATCAACCGATGAGCAATTACATATCCGGCGATTCCCGAAACGTCCTGGGGTTCAACAAACGTTCGACCGTCCATTGCGGCCCATGCCTGTGCGGCCCGTTGTAATGCAGCCCCACCACGTGGGCTCAGGCCCTGTCGAACAGCCGGGTTTGCCCGTGTGTGGCCTGCAAGTTTCACGATGTACTGTCGAATCTTGATATCAACTTCGATTCGTTTGACGGTTTCGCGCATCTCCACGATTCGTTCGGAGGTTATTACCGGTTTAGCTTCTGGCATCCCATGTTGAGAACGGGTAAGGATTTCGATTTCCTGTTCGCTGGTTGGCAATCCCATGCCCATCGAAATCATGAACCGATCTTTCTGGCTATCGGGCAACGGGAAAGTGCCGTGGCTCTCAGAAAGGTTCTGCGTGGCGATCACCATGAACGGCGAAGGCAGTTTCATTACATCGCCTTCGATAGAAACCTGGTGTTCGGCCATGGCTTCTAGCAGTGCCGACTGCGTACGTGGCCCGGTTCGGTTTATTTCGTCGGCCAGAACGATGTTCGCGAAGATTGGGCCCGGTACGAACTTGAACGTAGAAGTCTTCATATCAAAGACCGTGGTACCGGTAATATCGGTCGGGAGCAGATCGGGAGTGAACTGGATTCTCTTGAAATCACAATCGATAGCCCCGGCGAGAGTTTTCCCAAGCAGGGTCTTTCCTACACCCGGGTTGTCTTCGAGCAATATGTGCCCTTCCGCGAGCAGCCCAAGTATGGACAAGAGGACTGTTTTCGGCGTGGTGACGACTACACGCTGGATTTCGGTCGCAATAGTTTCGGCGTCGGCGGCAAACTGTTGTGCGGACTTGTCTTCGGGTGCGCCAACTGAGAAATCGAGAACTGCATGGCTGCTCGGTGCGGTGTTGTCCACGGGCTACTGGCCTTCCCTTACGAGGTGACCGCAGGTTACCAATAGTCCGTGAGCAAGTCGTGCACGCCTGGGACAAACTGGGCAGCGCACGCATGTGCGCGATACCTCCGGGATAAAAAACCCCGGCGGTGGGTCGACACACGGCAGCCCAAACGCAACTCCCGGCCAGAGCGCACAGGGCAACCACGTAAACATCCCACCGCCAGGGCAGTATTTCTAATATCGGCCAGCAGTCACTATTCTGTCGCCCGGTGAACCACCCCAGTTGGCATCGTGAATAGCACCCGGCCCATTGGGTATTTCGCCCAATAGTTTTGTTGAGGCGGTATTACGTGCCAACCCGCATTTTCTCGATGGAATTCATGGCGTATGGGATGTAAGAACAGAATTCACACTGCTAGAATCCCTGCCGTTTACTTGTTTGGACGTTTTATCTCAGGAGGGACGCAAATCGTGGGATTCAGGCTTGGTTATTCGACATACGCCTTGAAAATGGTTGAGCCATTTGAAGCACTGCGACTCATTAGTGATGTTGGCTATGAAGCGCTGGAGGTGTGCCTGAGCGATAACTGGCCGACTTCCCCCCTACTGTTTTCAACCACTCAACAGAAAGATCTTGGAAAGTTAGCCCAGGATCTCGGATTTTCTTCTCCCATTCTGTTTGGCAACATTGATGTGTGCGCTCCTTCGTCCGATCGAGCGGCAATGATCGAATTGACGAAGAAAAAATTCGAGATGGCCCATCGCCTGCACTTCGACGATTCTCCTGTTCTGGTAACCACCATTCCGGGTCACTCGGCACCTGCATGGGATTCAGGAAAAGAGCAGATTCGAGATGCCTTCCTGAGACTGGCCGATCTGGCGGCAGAAACGGATATCGTCGTGGCTATCGAAGCACATGCCGGCACCGATTTCGAGACTCCCGAGAAGGCTGTCTGGATGATGGAACAGACGAAGCACCCGAACCTGAAATTAGACCTCGATATTTCGCATTTTGTTGTTGAAGGAAGTGAACTGGCCCACAGCGTGGAACTGTGCGCTCCCTATTCGGCGATGGTTCACATAAAAGATGGAGTGAAGACAGACGAGGGTGTTAAGTTTTGTCTGCCGGGTGATGGCGGTATCGACGTAACGGCTTTTCTGTCAACACTCAGAACGAATGGATTGGAAGGCCAACCTGTTTTTGCGGAAGTCAGCGTTCAGCAGTCTTTTGCCGATGATTACAACCCTCGGGGCGCGGCTGAGTTTTGCTACAACGCGTTGAACGATGCCCGAGTGGCGTTGGGGTAGCGGTAAGTTAGCGAGGTTCGATTGCGGTGGTCTGAATCTACATCAGGCTCGGAATATTGTTTTCAGGGCTTCTGAATTCGTTGCTGAACCGGCGTGTTGGTCGTAGTCTTGAATAAGTGGCAGGTTCGGCGGTTAGCCGACTGGCCCAAATGCTGAATCGGGCACGCCCGATTCGCACTCGTTACAGGCCAACGTAGCTCAGTGGTAGAGCAGCTCATTCGTAAGTGCGAAGTTAGGAGGAATAACAAAAACTGAATATCAAGCCAACGTAGCTCAGTGGTAGAGCTCCGCTTTCGTAAAGCGGTGGTCGACAGTTCGATCCTGTCCGTTGGCTCCATATCTACAGACCGGCCAGGTAAACAGAATAACCGATCCGCCCCTACCAAATCGGAAAAAGTGGGAGGCGAACCGGCCTAGTCAAAGAGATGAATCAGTGACGAATCAAGACTACAACAAAGCCGATGAGAGCTCGAAAGTCGATCCGCTCCCGCCGTGGATGAGCGATGAATTCAAATCATCAGAGTATGAAATTCAAGACGCTGTTGGTTCGAAACGGGCTTACGTGATGTGCAGTGCAGGACATCGATCCGTCCCATTTCCAATGCTTTTCGGCGAGATGGACACTCGATTCTCATCTGATTTCAAAGAGGGATCAGATTTTCCACGCTGCGGTGTAAAAAATTGTCCGGCTGAATCATGGATCGGCTGGATCGATATCAACCTCGATTTAGTCGCCGAAACAGCCGGTGACAACTAGCAATGGTGGTCTGACTGAGTCATTTCGAACATCCTAAAACTCCTGCAACGCTGAGACGCGTTGCACCTATTTCGCTACCTGATGGTCTCTAGTAAAGTGGAGACCAACGGTACGCACCGGAATCCGACCCCAACGCCATTCGTTTCCTAGATAGATCGAGAGGCGGGGTCGGGTTTCTTTTTTAATCGAGTACGTTTCCCCCTGATGCGGTTCACGCCCTGTTAACAATTGACCAAACAGGATACGGCGGGCGTCGTTATGTAAATACGTTCTCAATCTCGCCGAACCCGCTATGCACATCTGATCCACACATTCACGTGGAAGCCATTTCTTGACCTGGACCCCTGATCGCACGTAGATTAAGGGGAATCTAGGAAACGCAAAATGGCGCATACAGCCTCAATAGTGACCGGTATCGAATCCCACAACTACGGGATCTCAGAGACCGAGTCACACCCCCGAACCCAACTATCTGCCGAACGCAACCGCTCGTATAACGCGAGCGGCGATCCTGCGCGTTCAAATCATGGCCCTGCCAGGACAACCACCGTTGCTGAGGACTCCCCCAGCGTCCTGGACTTACAGGGCCACCCGAAATCAATTCCCCCGCCAGTCGTTCTCGGCGAGACGGGGTCGATCTATCGCCTGGAGGAAGACTCCGGTTCGCTACTGAGCGAGCAGGTAGTCCACGCATACGTCCTCGACCTACAGAGCCGCGGTCGCCGTCCAATGACGATCCGCGGCTACCTACATGCACTCTCGTACTGGCCCGTCATGTGGCCGAAGACCGTCGACGACATGCTGCCGTCACTCGACAAGATGCGGCACCTCAGCCCACGAACGCGTCACGACACCCTGGTCAATTGGGGAACTTTTGGAAAATTCGCAGAGGAGAAATTCGGCCTGGAGAATGTGGTTCCCGATCTGCCGCATGTGCCCGTCCCCCGGACGCTTCGAAATGTGCCCGGCGAGCATGAAATCCAGGCTCTGATGGCAGTGTGCAACGACAACCGAGACCGGGCAATGATCCTTCTTCTCGCCGGTACTGGAATCCGTTGGGGCGAAATGCCCATGCTGCGGTCGCAGATACGCGGCGATCAGTTCTACACCGCCGAGGGCAAGACCGGTGAGCGGTTGGTCCCGTTGCCTGAGCCGGTCGCCGAGTCTCTTTCTCTGATTGGCGATCAAGAGTCATTGTGGCTGAACGAACGATCGGGCAGACCGATGCTGCTCTCCGGTTTACACATTCGGTTCAGGCGAACCCGCGATCGGTTGCGAAAGCGAGTGATCGAAGCTGTCCGCGATAACGACGGGAGCCTGTACAAAACGATCGATCCGAGCATTCACATCACACCTCACCTGCTACGCCACTTCTTCGCCGTTCAATTTCTCGAATCCGGTGGTGATATCCGGGCCTTGCAGGAAATTCTTGGCCACAGGGACATCAGCACGACAGCGATCTATCTCACGATCACCGTGGGACACCTGAAAAAGTCAATGAATCGGCACTCTCCGGCCAGCCGACTAATTGGGAACGGTGGCACGAGCCATCGTTTGCCTGGAATCAGCTATGGAGAAAAGACAGCATGACAACCAAAACTCAGCGAGTATCACTCGCCCAGCTTGAAGACGCACACGCCAACCTGGGCTACGCCGTGGACGCGTTCAAGCGAACGATCAGCGAGTCAGGGAACTTTATGCCCGACCTTACGGAAATTGCGGATGTCTCGACAAAAGAGATGGGCGCCTTTATGGCCGTGATCGGATACGCATCGTTCACTAAAGCCGCCAAGCACCTGGGGATGAGCCAACCAGGACTCACCCGACAGATTCAACGGCTCGAAAAGAGTCTCGGACACGTCCTGGTGGCTCGCACTCGCCGTGGTGCCAACATCACCCCGCAGGGCATCCCGGTCTACCAGTGGTGCATGGACACGTTGAACGGGCTTCAAAATCTGACCGCACACCGAATCGAGCAAACCGCATCAATAGGAGCAAAGAAATGATTCGCATCGATTACGGGATCGACGACCACCGGAACATTGTCTTCCGGTGGTCGTGTGAGGTCTGCAACGTCGACGACCAGGCGTTGGAACCAGACGAGGGGATCGACAGTGTCGTTTTCCATCTACAGCGTTTCCACAAGCACGATGAACTCGTGCGGTTCGGCACGATTCTCACCAAAGGAATGGCGGCTTCGGCGAAGCTAGCCAACCCGGATCAGGACAACGGCGATCAGATCGACCGAATCGCCGACAAAATGGCCGAATACATCACCACTGGTTTCGAGAGATCACCGGCATGACCAACGACAACGTCTCACGAATGTTGACGATCGCCGAACTCCGGAAGCTGTTTATCGGGGGATCGGTCGCCCTGGACGGTTATGGGTCGCTCACGCTTCAGGACTTGGATAGTTTCGAGTTTGTCGATTTTTTGAATGTCACGATGAACGCGGTGGCGATCGCCGGACGGTCACGGTCGGCTACCCCCCTCATTTCGTTTTTCCAATTGCCAGATAAAGCATGGAACAGTTGGTGCGTTGAGCACTCGTGGGCCGCGAACGGGCCGTTGATCGATGCCGCGGAACAACTGGGAATTCACATCAGAGAAAAGCACGGCGATTCCAGCGTCTCAGACATGAAAGATTTCGCCGTCGCAATGATGCAGGGGATCATTGGAGCCACCTGGTTTGGGGAAAGGAACCGGCGATGACCACTGAAACAGCTAATCCCGATCCTTTCCTGGTGAAGTTTTTCGATGACAACCCGCAGCTGCATTTCCTACTTCCGCAATGGCGGGATATGAAGTGGCGATATTTCCACATGGGGGCGATCGTTGGAGCAACCAGCGAAACGGGGTTTTCCAATGTTCGCCTGGTCGACCGAACGTGACTCGGCCGGAAAATTTCTCTCGTGGGTCTGGCAACCAAAGGGCGGGGAATTTCACCGCACGAAAACGCTTCCACACTCCAAGCGCAGGAATGCAAAAGCCAGAGCACTCAGGATGCGTAACGCCTACCAAGAATTGAGAGCCGAATGACCCAAGGAAGCCTGAACACAACTCTCGTGTGGGGTGCCATCGAAAAGCGGTGTCGTGACAATTTCCGACTGTGGAAGATCGACGACTACATGCTGCCGAGTTACCGAAACTCGGTCGACATCGGCTCAGTGACGGTCGAGTTCATGCACCGGGGGGATTGGCGGAAGGCGACCTGCACTAAATGGGGCAAGGATGCTCGCCGCAACTTCCATGCTCTGATACTTGCATTCGAGGCTGTTCGCAAAGCCGATCAGCGTGGGATTGCGGGGGTATTCGCCGATGTCGCCAGCGCGTTCGCCCTACCTCCGGGCCTATCCCCTGAGCACATGACCCTCGGTGTATCGAGCTCTGCGACTGCTGAAGATATTCGATCGGCCTATCGCAGTCGTTTGCACGAAACCCATCCAGATCACGGTGGCGATCCCGAAGACTTCAAAAAGGTGCGCGAGGCTGGTCGAGCTTTGGGGGTGACCTCGTGAGTGATTACAAACAGGCAATTGAGGATCTGGCCGAGGTCATGGAATGGCTCGACAAACGCGGTGTCGAAGTGAGTCCGGTTTTCGCCGTTTCGGGCAACACTGGCCCCGGTGAATTCGTCTATGTCGGAGGTCTGAATGGGCCGCACATCGTCGAGCTCGGCAAACCGTGGGACGGCCACGAAGGGTGGATGGAAACGCGGATGCAGCACACCGGAGAACACAGACTCGGCGGATTCCTGATTAGACCCGGTGCGGCGATGAAATTGCAGGAGCGAAACGACTAACGATGTTTTTATTCAGGCAAGAGCATGTAGAGCCCATTTGCGACGGCAGTAAGACCCACACCAGGCGAATCACCCTTCGCCGTCGCGCAAAGCCTGGTTCACTCCACTGGGCGCAACGCGGGATGAAAGCCGACACGAGATTCGCCCGAATTCGAGTGAACAGAGTTTGGCAGGAACGATTGCGAGGCATCAGCCATCAAGACGCTGTTGCGGAGGGCTACAGGTGCCGACTCGGTTACCTGGACGCGTTCAAACGGATCAACGGCCACAAGATGAAAGAAAAAAATCCGATGGTTTGGTGCTACGAATTCGAGCTCGTCAAAGACGTGCGAGCGGAGGTAGCAGCGTGACCGACTACATCGAACGGATAGCTAGGGAAATCAGACGGGCCGAGGAGATCGACCGGGTGATGTCGAGCACACCACCGGAAGAACAGCAAGGCGTATGGGATCAGTACATAGACAGGGAGTTAGAACATGACGCATGAAAAACAAATTCCAACCCGAGATGAGTACGAAACGATTGCATCGGAAAAAACTGAAGAAGTTCGTACCTGGGATCTTGTGCATCAGACTCTTCAATGGGCCCAGATGCACTTTGAGGAAGCTATCGAATTGATTCCTCCTGATCTAAATGACGGCTATTTGATGTCCATTCAGAAACTCTCGGAGCTTGTCGAAGAAATTGTCGAACTTGCGGACAGTAACAGTGCGGATGCGTCCAACTGGGATTCACATCTGTATAAAAACCATGTTCTCCAGTTGGCCGATGAGCCCGGTGAGTCTGGGCAATCATGACTCAACTACCGATTTTGGATTCCAGGTGCGTCACTTGCGACGCGGGCGGTTGGGTTACTAACCCCCTGTGGCGTGAATTTCACCGCAAGCAGTCTGCTGCTGGCCTGAAACGCTCGGATCCAGATTACTGGGACGGAGAACCGGACCAACTCGAAGAAATCCCTTGCGGAGTATGCGACGGCCTTGGCCGGATCCTCACTTCTGAGGGTCGGCGACTCCTCGATTTCCTAACCCTTTATGGCGTTGTGAAGATCGACCGCAATGCCGTTTTAGCCGCTCAAAAACGGCTCGACGATCTGGAGGATTAATGCCAAGACCAGCGAAATTGAAGCCCAACGAGTACCCCCGGTACACGGCTCTGGATGTTGACCAGCTGAACGAAATTCTGATCGCTCTTGACGACATCCGGGATGTGTTGGGAGTGAAGACGATTCCAGTGTTCGACAAACTCAGGCGGCTAATCAAGCGGCGAAAAATCTAGCACGACTATTCAACATCCCGGCCATGCCTCAATTAACAACGAAGCCATCCATACCCCTGCAAGATGCGATAAAACTCGCACATAAATTACGCGCCGAATTACTGCCGTACTGCCACCGGGTTTGGATAGGCGGCTCTACACGTCGTCACAAGCCGTTTGTGGGCGATATTGAGCTCGTCTGCATCCCGAAGTCCGGCATTGCTGTACCGCCGATTCCAGACCCGGATCACGTACCTGATTTAATCGGCACAGAACCGGCCATGATCGAACAGCCACAACCGGACGATCAACTCACCGAATACCTGGACGCTCAATGTGGAGATCGCCGCATGCCGTGGAGCCTCCGGGAAGGTCAAAACGGGCGTACCTCGTTCGGCAAAAAAAACAAACTGTTGACGTACAACCGATCCCCGGTCGACGTGTTCTCAGGGACGTGGGCCAATTTCGGGATGTTGTTCTTTGTTCGCACTGGCTCCACCGACTGGGTCAAGTTGGTGATGGCCGAATTTCAAAACCGTGTTCTCAGCGGGCACCCGTATGGCGGTGTCGAGTATTTCGTGAATCCATCTGAGAACGACGGACACCGTGTTCGAGCGGAGCATATGTGTGTAGATGAGGAACGCGTGTTTGAACTTCTCGACTGGCCGTTCGTCAACGCGGACGACCGGACAGAGGAACGAGCCCTGGAATTGCGAGGGATGAAACGGTGACATTTAGCCCCGAATACTTCGACGAACTCATGCCGAAACTTACGCAGGATGAGAGAGACGCTGTCGACGAACTACTCGAATTGGTGAACGTGATAATCGAAGATTTTATGAGCGTGAAATCCGAATCGGTTTTGAGTTTTCGCCTCGCCTCTTTGTCAGACCATTTCGTGGTCTTCATGGGGCAGCTGATCGAAATTTCAATGGATCACGGTTTCGACTTCGCTGCGATGATGCAAGATCTCGCGAGGATCACCAAATCAAACACCGACGACATATACGAACTAGACGTAATCGAACCTGCATCGAGGGTCGAATTGGCCCAGGTAGAAACGGTCATGTCTCGCACTATCGACGTTACGTTACGGATGATGGCGGAGTCTGATCTGTACGACGGCGAAACCAAGGAAATCCGTGACGATCTATTCGGTGAACTACGGATGTATTCGGGCAGGGCAAGTCTTCTGCGTCTCGCGGTGGGTATTGCGTGTTCTGACTTCTATGACGACGTATCGGAAGAAACGATTCCGTTGCTGATCGAATCACTTGTCAGACACGCCGGATATTTAGGGAACGTACTCGGGCGGTTCGACCAGTTGGTTACCCCCGACAAAGTGAAGCTCACTCCGATCGACGAACTGTTCGAGGAACCGAATGATGAGTAATTCACCGACGTTGCCGGAGATCGAACACCACGTAAAAATGCTTCACCGTCTCGGGCTGTACGCGGTCCCAGGCTGGGACGGCGGCAAGCTGTTACCAGGCACAAACCAGCGGGAGTTGTCGTTGCAACCGCCGTCGCTAGAACAGATCCTCGCTGCCGACTATTCAGACGGCCTAATCATCCTCGCCGGTACTGAAAACCCATTCGGTGGTTTCGTGGTCGCCATCGATGTCGACAACGGCCCGGAATACTGGCCTCAGATGCCGAAAGGATTCCTGTACGACGAGCTTGGGACTCAGAACCATAAGCGCCATATTTTCGTGAGAACTACCGATCGACTAGAAGGTTGTTTGAACCTCGTTGTGCGAGGCACTGGGGAGCTCGTAACGGAGATCAAAGGATTGAACCTCTCGCTCCGCAGTTGGCCGACGATCCCACCAGGCAAACCACGCGGCTATATGCCGATGTCATGGCCGATCGATCCCGCGTTGGATCCTCCAACAATGACCGGTCGACAGCTGGCGGAAGGCATGGCCGATTTGCTGTCACACACTCTCGGCGAATCGGTGTGGATCAAAGACTTTGATCGCGGTACCGTCCGGGGCAACGACCACCGGATTGTTCCTGACTCCCTCGCCCTAAAGGTCGAAGCCGAGTTAGAGCGACGCAAGTGCAAATTGAAGAACCCCGGTGCGTCAGGATGGCAGTCCGGGTTTTGTCCATTTCACGACAACACCAATACGCGGGCGTTTTCCGTAAATCTTTCAATGGGTTGGAAGTGTTTTTCAACCTGTGGATCGGGATCGATATTCAATCTCGCCCACAAATTAGGGCTCATCGGTTCACGGAATCGGTCGCCTCGAAAACGCAACAAACCCTCTCAACACAAACCCGTACCTGTTGAATTCGAGGTCACTTTTTGAGCACGAAGAATCCCATCACTCTCAAACAACTAAATGTGTTCTCGGTCAATGGAAGACTCGAAGGCACAATCGCCGCGTACGAAACCGACGAGGACGGGTCGTTGAGGTATCTGGTCGAAGTCCATTGCACTAATTGGTCGGCTCTGAAACTACGGAAAGCCGCCGTCGATGAGTTCGTGCAGTGGACGGATCGATCGCAAGAAGAAATCGGTCGTGGTGTTATCCAAACGATGAGACTGGCTCGTACTGCCGAGGCTGAGTTTCGCCAGGCTGAACAGAACGTACCACGTCCTGTGCCCCGTATCCACACCAAACCGACGATCAAAGTGAAAGACCCTGCCGTCGTACAGGCCCCCCTAGTCTGGGAAGGGATCGCCGCTCACAACCGACCGGAGCCCAAAGTTTTCAGGTTCGGCAGCAGGTCGATGGCAGACCTGATACCCACCGGAGACAGATCCAGAAAAGTCACAAGGATCCTCCTAAAAAACGAGCTTATTGTTTTGATGCCGGATGTCGTTGACTGGATTGATTACGACCGGCATGGAGACGAAATACCGTCAGACCCTCCGAAGAAAATCATCGACTATTTACTCGGTCAAACCGCAGAGTCGTTGCCGCAACTCAACGGCCTGGTGTCGTCTCCGTACTGTCTGCCTGATGGCTCGATCGTGATTGAGAGTGGATACAACGAAAGGAGCGGTTTCTTTATGGATGGAGGAATTATTGACATGGGGCAAGTACCGGAACGTCCGACAGATGATGAGGTATGGGACGCGAGAGAATTGCTAATCGACGACCTGTTCGTCGACTTCCCATTTGTGGCCGATGCAGACCGTGCACACGCGGTCACGATCGCTCTCACCTGCCTGGTACGACCAATGTTTGAAGGGCCGACGCCGCTATTCGTTTTCAATGCGCCGTCAGAAGGGACGGGCAAAGGTCTACTGCCGGAGGTCATTGGACTTTTGGTGACAGGCAGGACCCCGCACCTGACCACAGCGCCTATGCGGGAAGAGGAGTGGCGCAAGGAAATTCCGGCGTTACTGGAGTCCGCCGGGAGCATGGTGCTGATCGACAACGTGACTAGGCGGGTCGATTCAGCTGCCCTGGCTTCCGTGCTTACGAGCACAAACCCATCGTTCCGGGTGATGCGAACAACAACACACCAGACATTGCCTAACCGGCTCACCTGGACGATGGCGGGTAACAACATCGACTTTTCACGCGAGATTGCCCGTCGAGTCGTCTTTATTCAGTTGGACGCCCAGATGGAGGACCCATCCTCACGCAGCGACTTCAAGCACTCGAACCTCCAGCAATGGACGCTCGCAAATAGAGAACGGCTCCTGCGGGCACTGTTCGTGTTGATACGGAACTGGATTTCAAAAGGGAGGCCACTTTCCGACGTTGTGTTCGGCTCGTATGAAACCTGGGCCCACATGATGGGCGGGATCCTCGACGCTGCGGAGATTCCAGGGTTCCTCGAAAACCGGACCGCTGGCAGGTCACGGACTGATGAATCGTCGAATGAATGGGCCTTCTTTGTCGAGGTGTGGTGGAAGGAATTCAGGGGCCAACCGGTGACAGCTGGAAAGTTGGTAGCACTCGCCAGCAGTCACGAACTAATGGTGGAGATGCGGAGCAGCTACGACAGCCACAAGGCGACAACTGTGATGGGAAAGGCGCTCTCGAAAATGAGGGACCGGATCTTCGGACAGTTCGCTATCCGCAAAGCGGAATTTAGCGGCAGCCGCAGGCACAACGAATGGTGTCTCCAACCGGGGGAACCGCGAAGTTGAAAACAAAAATCTCTGTTAACACCACAACCACCTCGCGCACCTCGCGATTTATGGCGTATTCGAGTTCAAAAACAGGGCGCGAGGTGCGCGTATTTCACCTCGCGAATTTTTATTTGTTGAGTCGCCTGGTATCAAGAACTCGCGAGGTAGTCGCGAGGTCAACACCGCGCACCTCGCGATTTTTGAAACCGGGTATCCGAACTGAGAATCAAGTCTTTGTTAACGGAATCGCGAGGTGCGCGAGGTGGTTGTGGAGTTAACAGAGATTTTTGATTCCCGCGCGTGCATTTCGGCAAAGCCGAGTCGAAGAATAGGGCATAAAGCGATGGAAATTACCAACGACAAAACTACCCCATTGCGGGTGCATACGGATCTTTCAGACTGGCGTGCAGCTTCCGCCCGTGACGAGCTCTGGATGTACGTCGACCAGCATTGGGGCGAAAGTGCGCCGAAGGGTTTGACCGATCTGGAGTGGGATCAACATTTCACCGCACTTCTTAAGGCGAAAGCCGCAACTATCACGGAGAAATCCGGTTGAACACTTTGCAAAAACGTGCGGCTTTATGGATGCGGGTTTCAAGCTCTGATCAGTCGATCGACACTCAGAGAGAACTTCTCGAAAAATGGGCTATCGATCGTGGCTTTGTCATTGTCGAAACCTACGAGGTCGAAAAGTCCGCATGGCGTGGAGATCACCACCCGAGTCTTCGCCATCTGTACCAGGACGCGAGCCACGGCAATTTCGACGTGGTGTTGGTTCAGGCTCTCGATCGACTCGGTCGAGAGGGGCCGGGGCCGACGCTCGAAGTGTGGAAAACACTGCTCGGGTACGGGGTGCAGGTCGCCAGCTGGAGAGAACCGTTCGTCGAATCGATCGCATCGGTCGCCGGGCAAGCACTGGCCGAGCTCCTGGTGATGATCTCCGGGTGGATTGCCAGACAGGAGAGCGAACTGATTTCTCAACGAACAAAAGCCGGAAACGAGCGACGAAGGAAAGAGGGCAAACCGGTCGGTCGACAACCTGGAGCGAAGGATCGAAAACGACGAAGTGGAGACGGTTACCGCGGCAATAAAAACGCAGCGAGAAAGGTCAACTGAATGGAACCGAACGGATTTACTACATCACCGATGAGCGGGATTGGAACTGGAGGATCTGGCGGAGTGGGACCGCGCGATATGCGGCACATCGGATTCAAATCAGAACCGTGGTTTTTCGACCAGCTGCTCGCCGGTCGGAAGACCTGGGATGCGCGGATCGACGACATGGCCGACGATCGAATCTACGCCCTGCATTTTTCTCATACCAGGAATGCCGAATCTCAGCAGGACGTTGAATCGATCACATTCGCCAACACCTTCGATCACAGCTGGCAGATCACCTTTCGGTTCGATCGATTGGAATATGCACACTGGGCTCCGGGTTGGTGTTTTTTGATTCTTGGCGAACGGGTCGAAACCCCAGTCGATGTCTTTTTTGGGACGGCTTTAGATATCGAAAATATCGTTCCACAAGCGCTGTTGAAGCGAACGATCGGCAGAGTGATTCTGGCAGTAGGTCGTTGGGTTCTCCCGAAGCTGATTATGACATTCCCGAAACGTCTACAGAACGTCGTCAAAAGGGTGTTGCCGTGTGTCTTCAGCAAGTCAAGAGAGCCGTGGGAACTGGCTCCGGCGGACAGCCATGTCTGGTGCTTTTGCGAGATTTGTGAGGAGTCGTCCGGCGGTGCGGCACATCACCTTGAGTTCGGCACCCACAGTTACCAGGCTCCAGAGAACTGCGGGCACCCGGTCGTGCCGTCCGAAAGGAGAGACCCATGAGCGGTAGATCACCATTCACCAACGATGCCATCTGGAAAGGTGCGGTCGAGACGTTAAACCTGACCGTGAAAGAATCTGCAAACAAGTGTGGAATTGGCGCTGATACGGCGAGACAAATGCGACGCGTTCTGCGAGGTCAACTCGGGATCACACCGAAGATGAAACCACCGCCGGAGATCGTCGCCCAAATCCCCTATCCGGATCAACAGCCACTAAACCCGGACGTGCGAGCAACGGCAGCGCGGGAAGTAACCGCGGAAGCTAATGCCGCCAGTCGGATAAACGAAGTCTCGCCAGTCGTAACGAGGAGGAAACACAAATCCCGCATGACCGTTGGGACCCTCAACTACATCGCCAAAAGTATGAACCGGCCTTTGAGGGAGGTTTATGAAACTCTGGATATGTCCAGAAACATGGTCGACCGCTGGCGGAAGATTCTAACGGGTGAAATGGAGCCCGGAACTCGTCGATTAGGAGAGGTGTCAGCCGCTGTTATCTCGCAGATACAGCACGACTTTCAGACTATTCCCGCCACGTCCTTACACACGGCCGCGTCCACTCTCGTTGCGCCAGCACCGGATTCCCCATTGGCACCCAGTACCAATGAGATGAATGAAATCGTCGACAATCTGCTGGCACTGGCTGAACGGGTCGAAAAACTCGTCCCGGCATTCGAGAAGGCAGACGAGGCAACCAAAAAACTAGCTGCGCTTCGAGTTATATGGTTCGGCGAATCGGAGGATTGACAACATGGCATTGTCGCCCGAGATGGTAGAGCACATCGTCCACATGAACGAACACAACTCCGGGTGTCTATTTATCGTCTCCGAGGAAGGCGAACTCTGCACTCAAACCGCCCACATCGAAAAACTGATACTCGGTGAAAACGCGTGGAACGATCCATCGGGATCTCCGGCCATTCTGACGTTTCTTTGCAGTGAGCATTGCAGCATTCTGGGGCTTGAAGAGATGTTGGTTACACCGGAAACGGAGCCCGATGGCCATGACGATGATGACGATCGAATCTGAATACTGTTTCGCTTAACGTCGAAACGTTCCGATCGGGCAGTTCTTCCGGCCCACCGACCGACACCTGGTCGCGTTGGCCTCCCGTTGTGCCGCCGCCCTCGATCCCAGGCATACGCGCCTGCCCTTGCGTTTGAGCACAGCTCCGGTCCTGCCGTGCACCACGCAGTACTTTTTGCCGATCTTCTTTACTGCTGCCATATCAGCAAGCCCCACTTCGGATCAGAGGTCGTCGTACACGTCTTTGCGGTCACCCGCTTTTGTGACGACCACTTCATCCCCGTCTATGACATATCTCAGGCGGTAGTTCCGCCCCGCCTGAATTCTCCAGCTATCGCGAAGCCTGCGGATAGTTCCGGGCGTCACGGACTGGTTTGTTGGATATGGGTCGGTGCGGAGGATGTCTATTGCCTCGCGCAGATTATTTCGGTCAGCTCTACGGGCTATGCGCACGAGCCGCTCGAACTCTTTCGCTGCCCTCTTGGTGAAGCTGACGTTATAGGCCAAGACGACCTAGCACATCATCTGCGGGTATCGTTTCTTCCTCTTCGTCCGGCTCAGAAGTCGCTCGATCGAGGAACCTGTCTTCGACCCGCGACATATAACGATCGGCGGACAGGGCCAGGAGGCCCGGACTCCTACGGTCCCAGTCTTCTACGTTATCTCTTGCGATGGCCAGGCAAACGCTGACTGCAAGCATGGCCTTTACCCAGTCCGTGTAGACCAGCGTGGTGAGGGCATTGGCCTCTTGGAGTTCCGGACCAGGTTGAAGCTGGGTCGACCGGGCCGCCCAGTCGAAGAACCCTTGGAGGCTCTGTAGTGCCCCAAGCACAGCCGATAACTCATCGTCGACAAAGAGGTCACTGCGGCGACTCAGGAGTTCGGCCATTGGCACTGGGATCTGAGGCAGGCTGTCAATCACGTAAGACTGGAGCTCGGTGTGCCGGGCCACGAACTGAAGCAAGCGGTAGTTCCAGGCGGAGAACTGTTTGGCAGCAACGTCGAGAACGGCTGCGAGACCGTCTTCGTCGCTGACCTGCGCCAGCATGTCGATCATGTGGTCCATGCCGGACTGCAACGTCAGCAACTCGGCGCGGTCATCTCCGGCGAGCCGCTCGATTTCGTCAGCCATCTGGTCGAGCCCCCAGATAGTGGGGGACATTGCGAGTACCAAACTAACCTCCGATGTCAGTGTAACGAGAAAACAAAATAGGGGGGTCGGTTTTTCCAGGATCCCCGCAGTTCAAAAACGAGGCCGTCGACGCCACAAACTAGGGCTCCCTTGTTTGACGACTAACCGTCTGCATTAAATGGCAAATTGGCCACTAGCGCCGGTTTATTCGGCGAGATGTGTAAAAATACGTACTCATATCCTGAATGTTCCAGTAATCAGCACAGTTTTGCCGTGCTACACTCGTAGAACATTGGTCAGTCACAGAGTTAGTTGAAATTATGGGAGCGAATGAGCATGTGGCCAGT
>CAYLWG010000013.1:20217-23911 GCA_964387235.1 uncultured Dehalococcoidales bacterium | reverse complement strand
GGTCAACTGGTGATGCCAATTCGATTCGAGGATGACCCGATCGAGGAAATAATGGTCGCCACGAAGAAGTTTTCAGGCTAAGACAGGACTCCCCCACCAGAGAATAAGGGAGATTCAGAGAGAATCATGATGAACGGATCAGCAATAGATTCAAACCCTCTCTTCATAGTCGCACTCGACGACCGGGTCGATTTCTGTGCGGAACTGCTCAATGCTTCCGACGGGCCATCCGCGGCGGAGCGCGAACGGGCTGCCGATCTGAAACGCGTAGTTTTCGAAGGAATCACTACGGCGGTCGAGAGTGGCCTGGCAAAATCGCGCATTGGGATATGGGCCGATAGCGATATCGGCGAGTCGGTGCTGCTCAGGGCCAGGGCGATGTCTATGGCAACTGTTTCAACTCCGGGCAGCGGGGCACATTCACTCGGCAAACTGAATATCGACTACACAGGGGTGCAGTTGACCTTTAACCCCGATAGCCCGAAAGAAACACGCAGCGAGTTGCTTGGCCGTTTGAAAATCGTTTCGGACAGGGCACGAGAAGAATCGATGCCACTGCTGATCGAGTTGGATGCGGCCCCTACTCCAACACAGGTCGAAATGTACGGCGGCAAAGTAGAAGCGCGTTCTATGCTGCTGCTGACCTCGGTCCAACAACTTCAGGATTCCGGGGTTGAACCAGCGGTCTGGGTCTTCGAGCCGGTCGCAGATGAGACCTACACCGCAGCGCTTGCAGCGCAGGCGCACCTTGACGACCGCAATGGCACAAGGATGTTGCTGGTGATTTCTGGCGATCTCGGTACCGGGCAGATCG
This sequence comes from uncultured Dehalococcoidales bacterium, assembly GCA_964387235.1. Taxonomy (GTDB): domain Bacteria; phylum Chloroflexota; class Dehalococcoidia; order Lucifugimonadales; family Lucifugimonadaceae; genus Lucifugimonas. The sequence goes on along the minus strand of CAYLWG010000013.1, from coordinate 23,097 downwards.
GAACAGGTCTTTCGGCAGACGAACGGCAGGTAGTGAAGCTGGCGGCTCGAACACAGGGTGTAGAAGGGCTATTGATCGGCCCCGGCGCGTATTTTCGGCATCTGGTGCAGTTCAACGAAGGACTGATCGAACGCGTTGAGGCCGTCGATGCGATTGCATCTCACTTTGGCGAAGCTAACGCGATATTCGATAAATCCCGTGCGGCCTCAAAAGCCCTTTAAAGAGCCCGCGAGCCACCCCACGCATGTCTGATACAACCGCTGGAGAAGCCCGCGTCTGCGCGTTTATTTTCGACCTGGACGGAACGCTTGTTGAGACAGAGCGGCTGAAAGCCCTTTCATACGCGGTGGTAATAGGCGACCTGACCGGAGCAAATGACCCCGATACGCGTGCGGTCGAACTGTACGAACGAATTGTAGGGTCAACCGACGAGATGGTATGCCGCCGGATGATCGAAGAGTTCGACCTCGCAGAACCGCTCGGATCACCAAACTCGGAAGAGGAACTGTGGGAAGTTCTGCACCAGTTGCGGATGAGCGAGTATCGCGAGAATCATGGTTCAGCCACACATATTCTGGCAAACGTTTATCAGCACAACGTTGATCTTTTACGTCACCAGAAGTCGCTCGGCAGGGCTGTTGCAATCGCCACGTCGTCGTTTACTGAGGAGGCAGAGCGGGTGCTTGATGTGCTCGGCCTGAGCGAGCTATTGGACTGCATAGTCGGTCGAGATGCGATAACGAAGCCCAAGCCCGACCCTGAAATTTACCTGCATACGATGGCCCGACTCGGCGTAAATCCAGGTGAAGTTGTGATTATCGAAGACTCGCCTGTTGGGACCCGGGCGGCAATTGCATCGGGCGCGGCATGGATATGTGTGAGCACCGCTTTTTCGCGTAAGGCCGTTGAGGCGAGTTCATGGATCGACGAACGTTGGACTGTTAACGATCCGGATAAACTCAATGAAACTGTAGCTCGCAGGATCGAATTGATAGAACAGGGATGAACGGCCCAGACAAGCCGGCAAGTAGTGTTGCGGATTACAGTCCGCAGTGCGGAGAACTCAGATGAAACTCGGTATGGTTGGCCTCGGCCGCATGGGCGGCAATATGACTGAACGACTCCTGAACGATGGACACGAGATCGTTGTCTACGATCCAGATTACTCGGCCATAGAATCGCTGGCAGAAAAGGGCGCTTCACCCGCGGGTTCACTGGCCAATCTTGTCGGGAAGTTAGACTCTCCGCGCACCGTCTGGGTGATGGTCCCGGCGGGTGAGATCACCGAAAACACCCTGAACGACCTCGTTGGGTTACTCGATGAGGGCGACACGCTTATCGATGGCGGAAACTCTAACTACAAAGACTCGCAGCGCCGGGCAGAACACGCGGCGGCAAGCGGTGTAGATTTTCTTGATTCCGGCACCAGCGGTGGCGTCTGGGGCCTCGCTAACGGCTACTGCCTGACTATCGGAGGGAGCCGGGCAGCCTATGATCGAAACCGGCCCATTTTCAAAACCCTTGCGCCATCCGACTGCGACGGCAATCTTCACGTAGGACCCAGCGGCGCGGGTCACTACACAAAGATGATCCATAACGGCATCGAGTACGGCATGATGCAGGCTTATGCCGAAGGCTTCGAGTTGCTGGCGGCAAAAACAGAGTTCGATCTCGATCTGGGAAGAATCGCTGAAAACTGGCGAACCGGCAGCGTGATTCGGTCGTGGCTACTGGATCTGGTTGCCGATGAACTGGAAAAAGAGCCGACGTTGGATTCGCTGAGTTCGTATGTCGATGATTCTGGAGAAGGCCGATGGACCGTCGAGGCTTCAATCGAGCTGGCGGTTCCGGCACCGGTGATTACAGCTGCGCTTCAGGCCCGCTTCAGGTCGAGGCAGACCGACCCGCTTGGCGGCAAAATGCTGGCTGCCATGCGCAGGGGATTTGGCGGACACGCAGTAAAGAAGTCTGACGAGTAGTATTTACAGCGTAAACGGGGTAAGGTCGAGCCTGGCGCTCGCAGTAACGCGTAGATACGAAACAACCAGCCTTTGACAGGTATATCGAGGATTCAGTGATGGCAAAAAAAACTTTCCCACCGCCACCCGATTACCAGGGTATCGATACCCAGATGATGACCGCACGGGAGCTCCGAGAAGTTCTCGATGAGATCTGGGTGTGGGTGCACAAGGCTGAAATGGCAAGTGAGTCCGATGCGCCATCAGATCAACTGATACAGGAATTGCGACAGCTCATGGGGACTATCATCGCCGAAAGAGTAGAACGCCATTCCGATGAGCCTGGGCGTTCAGCCGAGTAGTTCTACCTACCCCAGTAAGTTTGAATACAGTTTTGCCTGTTGATCTCTGGCAGTCGCGTAAATATCTGAACTAGCCGAATTTGGCTCGTAGGTTTCAGCGATGTGTGCCGGGTGGGAATCAAGGTCTTCCCAGATTCCCAGTGCGTTCAGCGCGAGAATGGCGGTCCCACGACTGGTGTCCTGTGGTTCCGCCGACACCCCTACAGGAACGCCGAGTACGTCTGCCATCGTCTGGAGCCACCACGGCGAGTTCTGGATGGCCCCACCACTGGCGATCATCTGATAGCCAGATTTCACACCCGGTAGGAGCAGGTCGGCGACCAGCGCAAAACGGTATGCGACAGATTCCAGCATTGCCTGCAAAATTTCGATAGGCGTGGTCGATACCCTGATGCCTTCCAGAACACCGGTTGCCGATGTCGACCAGCCAGTTGCCCGTTCACCGGCGATGAACGGCAAAACATTTATCCCGTGCGCCGCCGGTTTGAGCTTCGATAACTCATCGTCCAACATTTCGACCGGTGAGAGTCGCAGATTGTCGAGCGCCCACTGGACAACGT
>CAYLWG010000013.1:0-20207 GCA_964387235.1 uncultured Dehalococcoidales bacterium | reverse complement strand
CCCGAAAACGAGCCACCAAGCAAAGTGCGGTCGGTACCCAGTCGGTAGGCCCATAGCCCTGTCGGCACGTCGGGCGCAGCACCTCTGTTCAGCACCCGCATGGCCCCCGTCGTCCCAACAGTTAGCGCTACTTTCGTTCCGTCAACGCAACCGGTTCCTACGTTCACCGCGGCGCCGTCGCCCACAGCAAGGAAAAAAGGCAGGTCGGCGAGTGCGGGCCAGCGCCTGGCATAATCGGCCACAAGCCCGCGTTCCGGCACATTCCACGCTGCCAGCTCTGGCAGGTTCTCCTCCGTAATGCCCAGTCTGCCAAGCAGGCCAGCGTCCCAGCACATGTCGTGGCGGTTCAGCATCCCGCTCCATGACGACACGCAATAGCTCGCCTTCACATCCTGTCGGCCAAACCACCTTGAAAACAGGTAGGTCGATACATCGACGTATTTCGCCACACGGGCCGCGACTTCAGGTTGTGTTCGCCGCAGCCACCTGATCCTCCCCGGCATGTATGACGTGTGCTGCATTACGCCGGTGCGATCGTAGACAATCGGCACGTTTATCTCGTTTCGCAGGCGGTCGACATCTGGTGCTGACCGCGTATCGGCGTATGTGTAAACGGGGGTCACCGGGTCGCCGACGGCATCGGTTCCCAGAACTGTGCCTGCCATGCTGTCGAAACCCACACCGGCTATCTGGGAAACCAGCCCATCTGCTTTCGCCAGAACTTGATCTATCGCATGCTCCACTGCTGCCCTGATCTGTTCGGCGTCCTCTTCTGAAGTTCCGTCGTTCGCGACAGTCTGGGAGTGAGAGACCGATACTTCGGTACCCCGCAAGCTGTAAGCGAGCGCGTCGAACAACCCTGCTTTGACCGATGAACTGCCGATATCTACAGCGAGTACAAACGGAGTTTCGTATTTTCTCGTGTCATCATCCATATCGTTCTCAGGAAACAGCGTACTTTTCGACCAGCGACTGGTCGATCTCTATTCCCAGTCCCGGCCTGTCGGTCACCTCGAAATAGCCGTTGTTCGGCCCGTAATACTCAGATGTGATCGCGTTCTTTAAATCGTTTGCGTGATGACCGTGTTCCATAATCATGAAGTTGGAACACGAAGCCGAGTATTCGACCGTCGCTGCGACCGATAGGATTCCCCCGCCACCCACATGGGGTGCAACCGGAATGTTGTAAGTATCGGCGATAGTTCCGATACGGTGACCTTCGGTGATACCCGTACGGGCAATGTCGTGCATCACAATGTCGTAGGCCCGCCGTTCGAATGCCTCGCGCATTTCGTAACGCGTCCGGCTCCACTCGCCAATCGCCACGGCCATATCAAGCGCGCCTGCCAGCGCGACAGCACCGGGGATATCTTCCGGTACCAGTGGCGATTCGAGCCAGGTGAAATCGAGCTTTTCGAGTTCTCTCCCGAGTCTGATGGCACTCGAAACCGAATGCCTCATATGAACGTCGCACATCAGCATAATGCCGGGCCCGACCCGCTTGCGCACTGCCCTGGCAATTTCCGCCACACCTTCTGCATCCAGTAGCAGGTGAAGCTTCAGCGCCCGATATCCGTAGCCGACATGCTCTTGGGCCAAATCGGCCACTTTTTCTGGATCGGTTCCACCCAGACCGGCATAAAGCTTTATTCGGTTGCGATAACGGCCACCGGCCAGTTTGTGAACTGGTTTCCCAGTTGCCTTTCCGACGATATCCCACAGGGCAATATCGGTTCCACCTATCGCATCGATATAAAAACCAGTCGGGTGGCCGCGTTCTCGCATCGCCCCGTAATTACGGGTCCAGATAGCCTCGATATCGAATGGGTCACGTCCCAGAATTAGAGGGCGCACCAGGTCTTCGACGATCATCCGGGTAGTCCGTGGTGAAACTGGTGACTGAGCTTCACCCCACCCAACTACCCCGGTATCTGTTTCGATCTTAATAACAGTTGTTTCATGATGCTTGGAGTAGATCGAAGTGAATGACGTTTCATCGATGAAGTAATCTCCAAAATCGATTACCGGAGGGCGATCTACCAGTGCGCCCTCAGCATCATCGTTTTCAGCGATCCCGTCGCCATGTGCGATGCGGATCGGGAAGGCCGTAATTTCTTTGATTTTCAACTGGTGCGCGATTTTCTCTGGTGGTACGTGAATCTCTCTGGCTAATTTCTGACTGAACCGATCAGCCAGAAATTAGCGGCGTGCGTCCAGCCAAATTACTCGTCTTGGATTTTCGCCGGGATCATCAGTTCATAGAACTCTATTCGCTGGCTGATGACGTGTTCGCGAATTTTTGCACCGACTGCAAGCGCATCCTGCGGCAGTACGTTTCCCTCGCGGTACGGCGAGTTAATCACAGCGTCAGTCCATTCCATGTAAACGCGGTTGTTGTCGCCGGGAACTGTACCGCCATTGAAATAAACCCGTACTTCCGACCTCTGGCCAGCAACGGTGTAAGCGTTGCCCTGTTGCTGGAGGAGTGTAGCGACGCGCCGTGCGGTGCCGGGTTTCACTTCATACACACGCCTGATTACATACATAGATGCCCCCTGAAATTCTTTGATATTCCCGCCGTTCACTCCGTGTAGTGAAGGCGAAAAATACCGGACACCGATAAATTACAACTACAATCGGTCTGACGTAAACGTCTATAGAAAGATTTGTTGGCGATATCACAGATAACACACCAGAGTTTTCGACGGTGGGGATATCATTATGCGGTTGTCGCCAGGCACGTTTCGAGCGAATCAATATTATGTTCGACTGGAGTAGTGAATGAAGATCGGCGCCCCCCGGGAGTCAGATCCCAACGAGCATCGTGTAGCCCTTGTGCCGGAAACGGTTGAAAGACTCGTCAAGGCAGGTCATGAGATATACATCGAAGAAGGTGCGGGTACTGCCGCAGGATTCCCCGATTCGGCGTACACCGAAGCCGGTGCCAAAATTATGGCGGCCGGCGAAATAGCCGATTCCGTCGATATTTTCGTTCATGTCCAGTCCCCAACATCCGACGAATTGACCGCCCTGAAAAAGGGCACAATCGTCATTGGATTGCTGGACGCACGTACCGATTCTGCAGGTGTGTCCGCCCTTGCATCGGCCGGGGCGACCGCCCTTGCCATGGAACTGGTCCCTCGAATCGCCCGCGCACAGCGGATGGACGTGCTTTCGTCACAAGCCTCTATCGCCGGTTACAAAGCGGCATTGCTGGCAGCGAATTCGCTTGGTAAGTACCTGCCGATGATGATGACAGCCGCTGGAACGATTCCCCCGGCCAGAATCCTGATACTCGGGGCCGGTGTTGCCGGTCTGCAGGCAATCGCAACGGCACGACGTTTAGGGGCGGTAGTCGAAGCATTTGACGTTCGGGCCGCGGCCGGAGAACAGGTTGAAAGCCTGGGTGCAAAGTTCATCCAGCCCCCCGCTGCCGAGGATGCCGAAGCTGCTGGCGGGTATGCCCGGGAGCAGACCGAAGAAGAGAAGACGGCGCAGCGTGAGTTCCTGAAAGAACACATTTCTGAAGCGGATGCGGTGATTACTACTGCCGCTATCCCAGGCCGCCCTGCCCCACTGCTTATGACCGAGGACATGGTTGCAGTAATGAAGCCCGGCAGCGTGGTGATCGACCTCGCAGCGGAATCGGGCGGGAACGTAGCGGGTACTGTTGTGGGAGAGATCGTCAACATAAACGGGGTCTCGATCAACGGGCCGATAAACGTTCCCAGTTCTATGCCGTTCGATGCGAGCCAACTCTATTCAAGAAATATCATGGCTCTCTTCGACCTGATTATAGATCGCAAAGAAGGAACACTGACCCTCGATTTCGAGGACGAGGTGATCGATGCGATCTGTGTTGCTCACGAAGGTGAAGCGCGGCACGGGCTGGGTGACTAACGAATTGGGTATCGCCGTTTTTGCGCCGGTCCGATTATTTCAGAGCGCTGGACCATACAAGGGAGCCTTTAACTAAATGACTGAACTCCAAATGCTGATCGCGGCACTAACAGTGTTCGTGCTTGCGATTTTCATCGGGTACGAAGTGATCACCAAGGTGCCGCCAACACTGCATACACCGCTGATGTCGGGTTCAAACGCCATATCGGGCATCGTGATCGTCGGGGCTCTGCTGGTGGCAGGACAGGCCGAAGGGCTGACGGGCCAGATACTCGGAGCCGTCGCAGTTGGGCTGGCTATGATAAACGTGGTCGGCGGGTTCATGGTTACCGACCGGATGCTGAAAATGTTCAGGCGAAGCGGTGAGCGCAAGTCATGACCACGCAAGCAATATTCACTTTAGATTTCACAAACGCCGCATACATTGTGGCGGCGATACTTTTTATTGTCGGCCTCAAGCAACTGGGTTCGCCAGCCACTGCCCGCAACGGTAACCGCATGTCGGCGCTCGCCATGCTGGTGGCAGTTCTGGCAACCGTGGTCGGCAACGACATAGCCTCTTGGGAATGGATTCTTGGCGGGGTCATCGTTGGTTCGGGCATCGGTGCGTATTCTGCTCGAAAAATCCAGATGACTTCGATGCCGCAGCTCGTGGCGATCTTCAACGGTTTCGGTGGGGCGGCGTCGGCTGTTGTCGCTGCTGCCGAGTTGATTCACCTGATCGATATTAAGGCTGATATCGCCGAGAACGTTTCGATTACCATAATGGCTTCGGTCATTATCGGTAGCGTGACGCTCACGGGTAGCTTCATCGCATTCGGGAAACTCCAGGGCTTAGTGCCCACCCGACCGTTGCTGCTGCCCATCCGCAATGTGATTAACGTTGCTCTGCTGATCACGATGATCGCTTCTACTGTATGGCTCATCATCGACCCATCTATCACCCCGTTCGCTATTGCTGCTGGGACAGCGCTTGCCCTCGGAATTCTTGTAGTGATTCCGATCGGCGGCGCCGATATGCCGGTGGTAATCGCCCTGCTGAACTCGTATTCGGGAATCGCAGGGGCGGCCACCGGGTTCGTGCTTGGGAATACAGTGCTAATCATCGCCGGGTCGCTGGTGGGTGCTTCTGGACTGATTCTGACGAGGATCATGACGAAGGCCATGAACAGGTCGCTTGCTAACGTAATGCTTGGCGGGTTCGGTGTGGAAGATGGCGGCGGCAGTGGCGGCGACGAAGACGACCGGCCAATTCGTTCGATTCAGGCCGAAGACGCCGCGACTATTCTCGGTTACGCCCAGTCGGTCATTTTTGTGCCGGGTTATGGCCTCGCCGTCGCCCAGGCACAGCACCAGGTGCGGGAACTGGCCGACCTTTTGAAAGACCGCGGGATATCCGTGCGCTACGCCATTCACCCGGTAGCGGGCCGAATGCCGGGGCACATGAATGTGCTTCTGGCGGAGGCTAATGTGCCTTATGACGAACTGAAGGATCTCGATCAGATCAACTCTGAGTTCCAGCGCACCGATGTTGCGGTAGTGATCGGTGCAAACGATGTCACCAACCCATCAGCCCGCACCGACAAGTCAAGTCCGATCTACGGCATGCCAATTCTGAACGTCGATGCGGCGCAGGCGGTGATCGTGATGAAGCGGTCGATGTCGTCGGGTTTCGCCGGTGTTCAGAACGAGCTGTTTTATCTCGAAAAGACGATGATGCTCTTCGGTGATGCAAAAGACTCGGTTGAGAAGATAACCGCCGAGGTCAAAGACCTGTAGTACGGGCGTGGGAATTTAGCTCCGGGCGTGCGAGGCGCACTTGGTCGCATTATGCAGCTCCGCGGGGCGCGCCAGGGCCTGTTAACGTCGCCTGAGCCCATGCCTGCCGGAGCGAAGCGTGATCTGCCGAAATGCGACCAAGTTCTACGCCCGGAGCTAAAACTTAGTCGCCGGGCGCACCGAGGCCGTGCTTGGGCGACGCGCAAGCTCCGCGGGGCACGCCAGGGCATCTGGCAAGTTCGCCTCTAACGCCCAGAGCCTGTCTGCCTTCCCTCCTTCGGGAGGGACTGAGGGAGGGTAGATTGCGACGCGCGACCAAGTGCGCCGCGCACGCCCGGAGCTAGACTACCCGGGGGGTGTTCTCCACTCCTTATTCCACAAACCTTCAATGTGGTACCTCGGTTCCCAGCCAAGTACGCGCTTTATCTTTTCGTTATTAAACTTTCGGTGTGGTAAATCGGGAAATACGAAAAACGTTTCGCAACGGGTAGCAAGCCGGTCTTCCGGTACCTCGACTGCGGCGCGTACGGCCGTACCGCAGTCAGGCCAGGCAGTTGAGTAGGGTGTCATATCCTGGTGATAAGGCGGGTCGCCCGGCTCCAGACCGCCAAGATCCCAGGTGTGCTTCATGTTGTAGTACAGCAACGTGATGACCTGGATGCCGTGACGCTCGCTGAATACCCGGCATATTTCCTGTCCCATCGCCTTCGTGTGTGCGTACAGCCGCGTACCGGGTGCCGGGGGCATATCCGGGTTGAGATCGAAATCCCAGTTCTCGTACTGCATGCCGACCATCTGGTAGTGGGGACCAGAGTTGACGACCCGTTTGATGCCATGCTTGCGGGCGGCGACCATCATGGCGTAGTTGCCCAGCACGTTCACATCGAACGCGAGCTTCCTGTGGGGGCGCAGAACCGCCAGGTTGACGATCACGTCCATACCCTTGGCTGCCTTCACCACACCTTCGACATCATCGACCGAGAGTTTCAGGTACTCGCCTTTGTAATCAGAACGGGGTTCGTTGATATCGGTGAGCAGCACATCGTGGCGATCTTTCAGGGCTTTGATGGCCCAGGGACCCAGCATTCCGTTGCCACCAAGAATCAGGATTTTCATTGCGACAGCCTTTCAGCCAGATTCGGGAGTAATTTTGCAGCGGTGGCAGTCTGGAAACGTTGCTGTGCGACCGGCGACTGGATATGGATGTCCTGCCATTGTTCGAGTTGATCGCTTGTCAGGGCTTCGGCCACTGCCGCACCGATCATGTCGTGGGAAATGGCCGCGGTGTCTGTAATCGCACTTTTTTCGTTTGCCGGCACGAATGGCCAGCCGAATCTCAGGTTTACTACCTGTATCAGTCGATCCCTGGCGAATTCTTTACACACAGCCTCGGCCATGTGAGCGCTAAGTAACTCGACATCCTCGGCAGATGGGTCTGAACGCCACCGTTCGGTTACCACCAGGTTCTCCTCGTGGTTCTCGAAAAGCAGCAGCGTACTGATATTCACATATCGGGTCACTCCGGCGTCCGAAGCGGCCTTGAGCAGGTTGTACATGCAGCGAGTGTGGTAGTCGATCAATTGAGCGGCTTCACTCGTCATACCCTGACCCTGATAGCCGATATTTACGATGACGTCGACCCCGGCGACCAGATCGTCCGTGGATTTGTCGTGGCCCAGTTCGCAGACGACTATTTCTTCGGCTACGCCCTTTGCAGGACCGACCGAACTCCCCGGAAGGTCAGTTAATCGGAGCGTATGCGTTCCCGATAGCGCACTTGCGATAATTTGCGAGGTCGTCGACGCTGCCGACGTAATCAGCACATTCAATGTTTAGCTCCACGTTGATAAAAACGCACCCTAATCAACCCGATCACCGGATCAGGCTCGTAGATACTAACGCCATGAAGTGGTTTGAGCGCAATATTTTTGCCGGAAACATTCGTCCTATCCTGCCCTTCGTAGTAATCGCGCTGCTGCTGGTCGCATTTTCTATGGGCTGCAGGAGTGAGGAAATACCGGGAGACGCAGCAAACGGTTCTGGTATCGGATCAGAGGCCCCCAGCGAGCCAATCCCCGTGCCTTCTCCCGAAGCGTTGCTGTGCCCCGACTGCGATCTTGTCGACGTGATCGAGGTTATAGACGCAAATACCGTGCGCACTTCGATCGGAGATATCCAGATGTACGCCGCTTTTGTTATCGACAAACCCGCTGATTGCGCTGAACTTGCCCTTGAACGATTGACTGCGCTTGCTGGTAGTGAAATCCGAATAAAATCCGGCCCGCCCGATACGGTCAGGAACGATTCAGACCATTACTACCTGTTCACTGCTGATGGTCTTTCGATAGAAGAACAACTTGTGAGGGAGGGACTGGCGTTGCTGTGGACACAGGATGGCGAACATCTGGGTTGGTTTTTATTCCGCTACGCCGAAGCCAGAAATAATGATGCAGGGTGCCTGTGGAAAGGTTTTCAGGCGTTCCAGCGTGGGGAGCCCAGCGATTTTCGTGTGCCGGGCCTGAGTTACCCGGAATCGGGATAAGGCAGCGGCAAGATTCTGCGTCGCTGCTCCCGGCGCGTCCCGAACAGGTATCATCTGGGCTAACTGGATCGGCGTTTATTACTTGTTCTTTTTTAGTATTGGGGACTCGAATTTGGACCTGAAATCAGCAGTGCAGTTTCGCAGTTTTTCGATCGTAGTCGTCGGGATGTTACTCGTGTTGGTTTCAGCCAGTGCTTGCGGCGAAAGCGACACCGACGCACTGTTCCCGCAGGTAAGCGATCGGGGTCAGATAATTACCATTGAATCACTGCTTTCTACAGCATATAAAGAGTCGAAAGAACACCCCGTTACGGGCCTTCCCGGTGCCACTTATGTGAGCTACGGATTTTTGCGTGTGCCAAACGGCGAATCCTATGAGTATGAAGTCAGGTTCTACGATTCCCACAGGCAGGCGGTCGACCTGGGTACGGCTTTAGCGCTCGAAGGTTCTGGCGAAACAGCGATTTTAAATGCGGATGACGCAACCTACAAAGAGGGCGTGAAAAATCGCAGAATGGCTAAAGGGAGCGGGTTTGGTGGCGGTGCTCGGTCGGGCATAGGGGCAAGGTTCGAAAGTTATGCGATTTTCGGCAACATTGTGATGTTGTGCCAGGGTGCGGATCAGGCGCAGGCTGTCGAACGGTGCGGACTTCTGGCAGGGGAATTGGGTAACGATGATTGATTCCAGGAATTACCTCAGTAAGTTTCTGATTCTGCTCGTGCTTGTAGTCGTCACGACGGCTGTCGGCTGTGGTTCGGGCATCAAAGACGAAGCTAACGGGGCTTTGTTGGAAAAAGTGTCGAGACCAGATCGGATTTTCAGTATCGAAGATGTCGAGTCTATCGGCTGGAAGCGCGGCAAGGAATACGATGTTGACGGGCTCATTGGAGCCGAAGCTGCCTATCTTGGGTACTGGGCACCGCCCACCCTTGGAACGTTGAACTATGAGATACGCGTGTATCCCGATCACCAGACAGCAATCAACCAGGGCACGTCATTCGCAGAAGAATCATCCGGTGAGACCGCCGTGTTGAGCGCAGACGACGCAAAATGGCCTGAAGGTGTCCGCGATAGAAGAGTGATAGTGGGCGGTGGCTCTCGCGGCAGCCAAAATCCCTTATTCGGTGATTACGTAATACTGGGAAACCTGGTGATTCTTTGCGAGGGGCGTACTCCAGAAAACTCAATTGAGCGATGCGCGCCTTTCGTCGCCCTCTTGCTCGGCGAGGGTGCATAATTGGCTTGCTGATATCTCAGCGGGGTGAAAGGCGCAGGTTTACCCTCGGCCAGTCGGTTTTAGCTTGATCGAATGCCCCCCGAAGTCGCAAATAGTATGTATATTTGGCGCATCCAGCGATGCGCGTTTTTCTGACCGGATATTGTGGGCCTGAACGATAATAGGAACTTTTATATGAGACATGAAAACGGTGGCAGGGCACGGTTGCTGATTCTGCTTTTAGCGATAGCGGCATTGTCGATTGCAGCTGTGGCCTGTGGCGGTGATGGTGGTGTAGCCTCGGAATCGGACGGGCCGATTGCCAAAATTGACGCCACGGATCGTATTTACGAGATACAGGACTTGCTTGACGCAGGCTTCAAAAAGAGCAAGATTTACGACGTATCGGAACTGCCCGGGGCCACGGCGGCTCTCTACGGTTTCTATGGTCTTGATCCTTACAAGCGACTCGAATATGAAGTTCGCTTCTATCCTTCCCATGCTGATGCTCTGATTGTAGGCGTCGATTACGCAGACGAGGTTGTAGGCGCTGACGCTGAACTACTCTCAACGGTTCAGCGCTGGACTGTAGGCATCAGAGAACGGCGGATATGCGCGGGTGGCGGCGGCCATCAGGTTGGCACCTGTGCGGGTGCAAAGTATTTCGACTACGTAATAGTCGGGAACATGATCGTTATGTGTCAGGGCAGGGATTCCCTGGATTCTCTCGAGGCCTGTGCCGACCTGATGGCAGTGGTGCAGTAAACCATGCGCCTCACCGCCAGACCCGCCATCACCAGACCCGGCACGAGGACAGTAAGCATTGCGCTGCTGGCCCTGATGCTTGCCGTTCTGGCAGCCGCCTGTGGCACAGATACAACAGGAAGCGAAAACGATGTGATCGCGCGAGTAGTCGCAAGCGATCGCATCTACACAATCGATGACCTGTCGACAGCAGGGGTCAAGACCGTTAAGCAATACGATGTTGACGATCTTCCGGGAGCCATTGAGGTTTGGAAAATGGTTTTCAACCGGCTCGATTACGAGGCCCGGTTCTACCAGTCGCACGAAGAGGCCGTGGCCCAGGGAACTTCTTATGCCGATTCAGTCTCTGGCGATGAGGCGATCGTGACAGGCGACGAAGTTGCCTGGACAGAGGGCGCAAGGGACCGAAGGAAGTGCAGCAGGGCGGCAGAAACTCCGCATTCAAGTTGCACCTACTCAGCGAGATATCTCGAGTATGTGATCCGCGGAAACATGATCCTGCTATGCGAGGGTAATGAGTCATCCGATGCGTTCGCCAACTGCGAGAATCTGATGCTCCTTCTGGACCCAGTTGCCGATCCGGCCTGATACTCGTCCGCTCAACCGTTCCGCAAACGAATAACAACGCCGGGTTTTACGTTACCGGCATTGTCGTTCACTTCAGAACGTTCTCGCTCCCGTTACTTTAACGCTTCGATAAGGGCTTCGCAGGTCGCCAGTTGCCGTTCACACAGCATGATGGTGTTCCCTACAACAGCGTATGCCGGGTAAAGATTTACGACAGGGATAAGAGGATCACGCTGCCCTGCCGTTCTGGCGATAATCACCTCGGCTAACTCCACTCCCATTTCGAGCGCAGCGTCGTGCGTTTCGTAAAAACGAACCTCGATGTCTTTTTGCTGGAAGAAGCCGTACCAGGCATCTATCGCCCCGGGGAGCGTGTCTAACGCAAATTTCTTGTTCTTCTTAAACCCAACGGTGGCAAGATCGTCGATCGTGTAGACCGAGTTGGGGCGTGTGATCAACCGGACACCTTCTTCATCGGGCGTGCTGATTTCGGTTTCGCCTATTGCTCCGGGTTCACCTGCTGCGCTGCAACCCGCTACAGCTCCACTCAGCAGCAATGCAAATAGCAAGCCCGATAGTGCTGTAAACCTGAACCGGGTGATATGGCTGAAGCCTTTATAACTTTTCATTCATGCTGCATCCGTTCGCCTCGGTATCGTAACTGGCGGGAAGCATATCTCATCTTCACTTTCATCTTTAGGCCACCGGGATTCAAACAGAAAGCAGAGTGCCCCGCCGTTTCCGGCGGGGCACTCTTTCGTATCAGTTGTCTCGTTTAGCAAGTACTGCTAAACGGGGCTTCCTAGCTGGGCTCCAGGGCGTGGAGTACCAGCGACCACGTGAGATGCCAGGAGGCCTCGTTCACGTAACCGGAGACTTCTCCGCCAAGCGGCCAGTTAGTCCATCGCTTCTCACTCATGATGATGCGGTGGTAGAACTCAAGGATTGGAACATCCGGGAGTTCATCGAGCCAGATCACCATGGCTTCGCGCCAGAGTTCAATGATCCGGTCGGTGTCGTCAGGGTGAGTCCGACCGACTTCGTCGGTCAGTTCGTCCCATGTGGCGTTTTCCCAGTTGTAGAAGTTCACCTGGTGACCACCGGGGATGTTCACCGATGACGACTGGTAGAGCTTCATGGTGAAGTACGGGTCACGGACAGATCCGCCGTGGCCGAACATCAGACATTCGAAGTTACCTTCAGCCATACGTGAAGAAGCATCGGGCGGCTGTGAGTACGAGGCGTTGATGCCCTGCCTTGACAGCTGCTCGGCAACGAGAGGACCAAGGTCTACCCACGGGCTGAACCCGATGATTGAACAGTTGATCTCATTACCCTGGGCATCGGCCCATTTGTCGTCGCTATTCTTCGTGAAGCCAGCGCTTGCCATCCGGGCATCACCCTTCGAAACGCTGAACTCGGTGGTGTCGGTGACAGCCAGCATGTCCGCTACTGCATCGAAGTACTTCCGCAGAGGCGGGTAGCCAGGCAGAGTCAGCGGATTGAATGCTGCGTTGCCATCGTAGGCAACGTCACTCAGCTCTTTCCTGTCGAGGAAGTAGCTGAACGCCCACCGGACATCCTTGTTGTCATACGGTCCGAACTTGCCGGAGTCGTTGAAAGCAATGGATACCGGCCACCAGTCAACGTAACCGTAAGGGGCTTCGTCTCTGGTGTGGGTTACAAGGTCTGAGTTCTTCGCCAGTGTGTCAACGATAACGGCAGGTGTCGTCATCGCCGAGTAGTCGACTGTGTCAGAAATCAGTGCCTGCGCCCTGACCGTCTGGTCGGGAGTTGGCAGGTAAACGATGCGCTTCGGTCCAGGCAGCTTGCCGAACTGACCGAGGTCAGCCACGCCAACGCCCCACCACGAATCGCGGCGGTCGATGATCTTCTGCTCGGGAGTCCCTGATACCACTCGCCATGGGCCAGTAGTAAGCGGGAAGCCGTTTGCAGGATCGTAGTCCTTGTATGTTGTCCAGTCCTCGGTGCTGTAAATGTGCTCAGGCACCATGTACACGCCAATGTCGAACTTATACGTAAGCAAGAACATGAAGCGTGGGTCTGGACGCTGCAGGAACACCTTCACCGTAAGGTTGTCGATCTTCTCTGCACGATCCATGGACTTGTCAATGTCAGTACCCCAGCGAACCTCTTCTTTAAGATCCTTCAGGGTGTTGAGCGTGTAGACGACGTCGTCTGCGTTGAACTCTTCACCGTCCGACCAGTTAATTCCTGATCGAAGGTTAATCGTCAACTCAGTAAAGTCGCCGTTCCAGTCCCAGTCCTCAGCGAGCCACGGAATCGTCTTGTCGTCGAACGCACTGAAGAATGCGAGCGGCTCGAAGATGATGTTTGGACCAGACTGGTGGTTCGCACCAATTGCGTAGGGGTTCCACAGTTCGTGGTCCACGAAACGACCCTCAGCACCACCAAGGTAGCTGATCAGTGTGTCGTCGCGAGAAATGTCTGCAATTTCAGCAGCATTCACCTCAGGCGCAGTTGTCGCAGCAGGTGCTGTCGTCGCAGCTGGTGCTGTTGTTGGCGGGGGTGCAGCTGCACTCCCACCTGAAGAGACCTCTTCTTCATCTCCACCGCCACAAGCGATCGCAGCAATTAGTGCCAGCGAAAGCCCGGCGAGGAAGAGAACTCTCCACCTCTCATTAAATATCATGCCGACCTCCGAATAAATGTCAGACGCGATTACAGACAAGCCGCCACTCGGCAGTTTTCTGTCTGTGAGTGGGATTTATATCCGAATCCAGCAGGTGAGTCAATATCGCAAGGCACGATTGACTGCATTATTTATGAAGTTGCATTCATCAAAGTTTCATTGCTATTTTTGATGGAATTCATATTTGCTGACGGTGTAGACCGGTTCCGCATCACCGGGCGAATCGGGTTCATTTGCAACACAGGCATCGGCTACCCCAAATTGGACATAGCCAGCGGCGTTATCAGTTGCTATCTTTGTCGCCACGAAATCTTTACATTCGGCCTCGAGTCGAATTGTGCCATTATTTTTCCGAACCTGAAGTAGAACCCACGCGAATTGAGTTTTAGCCGTTGACAGAGCAGACGCAGGCCGTTCAAGACTCCTCAAAAACAGTGTTAAGTCGTGTTTTCCAGGTAATTTCAGCGATTACCGGTAATTTCGTGGTTAGACGCTTCTTCTTCTTCCTGTTCATCGTCTGGGTAGCGAGCACGGTGATTTTCATCATCCCGCGTTTGTCCGGACAGGATCCAGTCAAAGAAAAATTGCTATTAGAAGCACAGCGTGGTGGTGCCATTCAGCAGGGCCTCGATGCTATGGCAAAGAGCTACCAGAAACGGTTTGGCCTCGACCAGCCAATCTGGATTCAGTACGGAAACTTCCTGCTTGATCTCTCGAGATTCGACCTTGGTACGTCGATCGCGTTCTTCCCCCGCACGGTTAACGAAATCGTTTTTGAATCGTTGATATGGACAGTCGGCCTTATGGGTACGGTGACGATTATGGCGTTCACGCTGGGGACTCTCGCGGGCGCCGTACTTGGCTGGCCCAGACGACCCGGCTGGGTTCAATACATTTTTATGCCGTTGTTAACGCTCGCTGCAATCCCGCAGTATTTGCTGGGCATGATTTTAATATTCATCTTTGCCTTCCAGCTGGGTTGGCTTCCGCTATTTGGCGGCTACACACCAGCCACTCTTCCCAATATGAGCTTCGAGTTCATGGTCGACGTGCTAAGACACGCGATTCTGCCAGCTGCTGCCATACTGTTTTCGGTCATCGGTTTCTGGGCAATCGGCATGCGGGGCATGATGATTAACGCCCAGGGTGAGGATTACATGATTCAGGCCGATGCCAAAGGGCTGAAGGGTGCACGGATATTCATGCGCTACGCAGTGCGAAACGCTCTGTTGCCACAGGTAACCGGCCTGGCTCTGGTACTCGGAACTATCATCACCGGTCAGGTGCTGGTGGAGCGAGTATTTTCGTATCCGGGCATCGGTGACATCCTGTTCCAGGCCATCCGCCTATCAGATTTCTTCGTGATCCGCGGGATCGTGATAGTCATCATTCTTGGTATCGCCGGGGCCACGTTCCTGCTTGACGTCCTATACCCGCTAATTGATCCCCGGATCAGAGTAAAAAGATAGTAGATGACACAAACAGCTGCCACCTCGGAAGCTTCCAGCAGCGATCAGGCTGGAGGCGGCTGGGGACAATTTTACGAAGAGCGACTGAACCCGATGAGGCGTTACGCCCTTCGTAACCCTTCGCTGATAGTCGGGTTGGGACTAATGTTCAGCCTGGTGCTGTTCGTTGGCATCGGAAACCTTGTCTGGGACACCGAACAGTTCCGTGTGCTATCGGCACCGACCCGGTTGGCTCCGACGTGGTCGGAGGAAGTCAAGCCAGGCATATTTAAAGCCTTCCCGTTCGGGACCGACACGCAGGGACGTGATTTGCTTGCCGTGGCTATCAAGGGCACGCCGCTCACTCTGCGAATCGGCCTGATCGCCGGATTTGTTTCGATCGGACTGGGGACAGTAGCGGCATTCCTTGCCGCTTACTACCGCGGATGGGTCGACAATAGCGTTCGAACGGTTGTCGACGTTGGACTGGCGATGCCGGGCCTGCTGATCCTGATTCTGGTACGAATCAATATCGGTCGCGAACTTTCTGTCGATGAAATGGGTTTCGCACTGGGGATGGTCGGCTGGGTCTTTCCGGCGCGCACTATCCGTGCACAGGTTCTGGTGATGAGAGAGCAGGCTTACGTAGAGCTTTCGAGGCTTTCTGGGACCAGTGGTATGGGCATTATTTTCAAGGAGATGCTACCCAACTTAATTCCATACATCACGGCAAGCCTGGTCGGTTCAGTGGCAGGGGCAATCCTGGCTTCGATCGGCCTGGAAGCAATCGGTCTTGGCTCTTTCAGCCAGCCAACACTGGGAATGACGATCTTCTGGAACATCCAGTTCTCGTCGATCATTCTCGGCATGTGGTGGTGGTGGTTACCGCCTCTGGCCGCGATCGTGATCGTATTTCTTGGTTTGTTCTTGATTTCATCGGGTCTGGATGAATGGTCCAACCCACGATTGAGGAAACGGGTTTGACCACTGAACAGGCAATAAAGACTTATCGAGAGGGCGCTCGGATAACCGATGTCAACACGCTCGTCGTCGATGGACTGTCCGTCTACTACGAAACCGAATCTGGCACAGTAAAGGCTGTCGATGATGTTTCGTTTACCTTGAAACAGGGTGAACGGTTTGCGCTGGTCGGGGAATCCGGCTCGGGCAAGACGACACTCGCCATGGCCCTTATGCGATTGACCCGGCCGCCTGGGCATATCGCCAAAGGGAGCGTGGTTCTCAACAATCGAGACCTCACAACGCTTTCTGAAGAAGAAATGCGCCGGGCTCGTCTCTCGGAATTGGCCCTTGTGCCGCAGGGTGCGATGAACTCGCTCAACCCGGTGATGCGCATAGAAAAACAGATCACCGACGGCATCATCGACCATCTCGCTGATGACGAGAGTATGACCAGAGACCAGCTTCGAGAAACTGTGCGAGATCTGTTGACGCGGGTTGGCCTGAGGCCAGATGTCGCCCGCCTGTTCCCGCATGAGCTTTCGGGCGGGATGAAGCAACGTGTCGCCATGGCTATCGGGATATCTCTGCGGCCGAGTCTGATTATTGCCGATGAGCCAACGTCGGCACTCGACGTTGTAGTGCAGCGCCAGATAATGCAGACTCTCGGCAGGTTGCAGGAAGGTCTCGACGCCTCGATCATGCTTGTCGGTCACGATATGGGCCTTGTCGCCCAGTTCGCCGATACGATTGGCATTATGTATGCTGGCAAACTGGTTGAGGTCGGGCCTGTTGAAGAGGTGTTCAGCGATCCAAAACACCCGTATACGAAACTCTTGATCCAGAGCTTGCCGTCCCTCAAGGAAAAGAAGGCGTTCGTCGGAATTCCGGGACTTCCCCCGCTTCTCATACACCTGCCGAAGGGATGCGCGTTTGAGAACCGATGCCCATCGCGGTTCGATGCATGCTCTGCCACGGTTCCCGAAAAACTTGAGGTTGGAAACCGCAGAGATGTCGCATGTTTCCTGTACGAAGGCGAGGGTGCGTCTTGAGCGCTTTTATAGAACTCGATCACGTAACCAAAACTTTCGGTAGCACCGGCCTTTTCGGGGGCGGGAGGGTGACCGTCGCGGTGGACGACGTTTCGTTGACTATCGATGAAGACGAACCAGCTATCACCACTGTGGCCGGTGAGAGCGGCAGCGGTAAAACGACACTTACCCGGCTGCTTCTGGGTAGCCACCTGCCGACCAGTGGACGGATGCTTTACAGGGGTAAAGACTTCACCCAGCTAACGCGTCGCGAACGCCGGATATTCCAGCGTGAGGTGCAGCCGATATTTCAGGATCCGTTCGAATCGTACAACCCGTTTTACAAGGTTGACCACGTTCTCGACGCACCGATAAAAAACTTCAAACTCGCTTCTTCAAAGGCTGAAAAGAACCGGATGATTGAGGATGCGCTCGAGATGGTTGGGCTGGTGCCAGCCGAAACGCTCGGCCGTTTCCCGCACCAGTTGAGCGGTGGTCAGCGTCAGCGGATCATGGTGGCGCGGGCGTTGCTGCTCAAGCCGCGGGTTATTCTGGCGGATGAGCCCGTTTCAATGGTAGACGCATCGCTTCGAGCAACGATTCTTGATTCGATCCGTCGCCTGAACCGTGATCTCGGCATTTCTGTCGTTTACATAACTCACGACCTCACCACCGCGTACCAGATCAGCGACAACATCCTCGTGATGTATCGGGGAACCGTCGTCGAAGCTGGGACTATCGATGAGGTTATACAGAACCCGCAGCACCCGTACACGCAGTTGCTGATCGAGTCGATTCCACAGCCCGATCCGAAAAACCGTTGGGGATCGGAGCCTCCACAGCAGAACTGGGAGATTTCGGATCTCCAGATCACCGGTTGCAAGTTCGCAGACCGGTGTCCGGCAGTGATGGATCGCTGTAATACAACCCGACCAGGGCAGTATCTGATCAGCAAACATCAGCTAGCAACGTGCTTGCTGTACGAAGAAAAGAGTGAGGCCGACCCGGACATTACGGCGACCTTCCAGACAGAGAAGCAGGCGATGGCGGAGGCCGCCGCGGGCAGCTAGCTCTACAGGCCTGATTCAAAGATTCCGAAGGTAATGGTGTATATGGCCAGACCTTCGGAATTCGTTTTTAACTTCAATGCGTTTTTGCCAAAGTTTGGCAATTCCACGATCTGATACAGACGCGTTTCTGTCACCCGAAGCACACTGTTGCCATTGGCGTTCCATTCGATATCCGCACCTGCTTCCTCTGGTGACAACGGCCGACCGTTCAGTTCAACAATCACTTCGAGCGCGCCCGGCTCGCCAGCTGGCCCATCTACCTCTGTATTACCGATAACTGCGTTTACTGATGTTGCGAAAAAGTTGAAGACAAAATAAGCGGACTCGGCTGATGAGCGGTTCGCCGAGATAACCGAGTTGTCCGAATTCACCCAATTCCCGTCCAGGTAAAACTGACCACGCCTGCGTGTGCCATCGTCGGAGTATTCGGTTTTTACGTCGGGTGCTTCGTAGTAGACATCCTGACCAGCGTACAGACCGTCCGACAGGTAGTTTTTCGAGTACCCCCCGTAAAGTTCTCTGGTAACGGTGTGCGCACCTTCTGATCGCAGCGGGTTGGGAATGTTCACCAGCGCGACGTCCGAAAGATCGTTTCCCGCAGCTTCAAGTTCGGCACGGATGATAGATTCGGTTTCGGTGTAGCCTCCTTCGCCAAAATGCCGGAAAACAACCTGCCCATCAGCGCTAATCAGGTATTTCGACGGCCAGAAATGGTTCCCGTACCTACCCCAGGTCTCTTTGTCACCGTCGAGGGCAACCGCATAGTCGATGCCGTAACGCTCCGTAGCCCGCTCTACGTTGGCACGTAACTTCTCGAATTCAAATTCTGGCGAATGCACTCCGATAATCGTCAGGCCATAATCGGCATATGCTTCATACCATGCGTTCAGATAGGGGAATGTGCGCACGCAGTTAACACAGGTGTAAGTCCAGAAATCCAGCAGTACCACCTTGCCGGAATCGAGTAGGTCGTCGATCGACAGCGGGGGTGAATTAATCCAGCCGTCCAAGCCAATTAGCTCCAGATCGTCGATTGAGAACGGTACGGGCTGCCCGATCAGTGCGAACTCACTGGCCGGTGGAGTTGGTGTAACTGTTGGGGGCACTACATCGGCTTTTGACGGTACCGCTGTCGGTTGGTCCGGTGGTGTTTCCCCGCACCCGACTACCAGGGCCACGGAAAGTGCCGATGCTGCCAGCACCACACCGGCTAATTTGATTGGTAATCGGTACTTCAATCCATGCCCCCGCCCGGGTCGGTTACCGCGACTTGTCGTTTCGAGATATTTTTCGCCACAATATTCTGGCAATTCGCGGATGTGTATTGCCGAGATCGCTGGTTAGAAGATACGGACGAATCTACCGTTACGACTTGCTCGTTCCCGTCTGCCGAGGCCGTTTATGGTCAACTAATGCGAACAGAACCATGACTTTGTTCTGGACATGCGCGCTTGTCAAAAGCGACAAACCGATTCGTGTTCCAAAACGCAGGTTCCTGTTCGCCAGGCTACCCGCACACCGTTCAGGTCGCGGGCCAGGCAAAATCGGTAATAAACTCAGGCTTCCCTTGAATATCGAGTTTCACCCGGTAGAGGTCGCCGCCTCGGTAGCTGCCCATATCGAAACCCGCTGGTTCCAAGCCTGTCGGCTCAGCGTCACCTGTCCCGAAAGCGGCTGTCGTTACGTATAGCTCATTGAGGTCTTTTCCGCCAAACATTGCCGATGAAGTCTGGGCTGCCGGAATCTCGATTCGACGTTCTTCCTTCCCGTCGGGGTCGAGCCGCAGGATCA
The DNA here is from genome assembly GCA_964387235.1 of uncultured Dehalococcoidales bacterium. GTDB lineage: Bacteria > Chloroflexota > Dehalococcoidia > Lucifugimonadales > Lucifugimonadaceae > Lucifugimonas. The sequence continues at coordinate 463 of CAYLWG010000013.1, read as the reverse complement.
TCCCGCCGTACCACAGTGCCGACCAGACGAAGCCTTCGGCATCAACTGTCATACCGTCGGGAATACCTCCGTCCGAAGGAAGTTTCGCGAACACTCGTTTGTTGGAAATCTCGCCACTGGTCGGGTTGTGATCCCACTTGTAGATCTCGTACTTTAGCGTGTCGGTCGAATAAAACGTTTTCAGGTCGGGCGAGAAAGCCATCCCATTACAGAGCCCAAGTCCATCGTCGATTATGTCGACAGTTCCGTCGGCATTGAACCTGAACACGGTGCAGGAATCGAGATGTCCGCTGCCACCAAACAGGCTGCCGTTTGGGCCCGGCATTACATCGTTGAGCTTGATCGGGTGTCCTTCGATCTCGCCTCGGTGCAACCATGCGAAATCATCGTCTGAATTCCACAGTTGAATGCCTTCCCATGTGGCAACGGTCAGCCCACCCTGCCTGTTCCGCCCTGCCCCTGC
>CAYLWG010000012.1:2175-24811 GCA_964387235.1 uncultured Dehalococcoidales bacterium | reverse complement strand
CCATGCGAAGAAAGAGAGAGACGCTCCAGCAATTCGATACCGTCGGCAGGTTCGGCCTTCCGCAGGCTGGTGTAGAGCCGCATGGTTTCAATGACCGTCAGATCGTCATGGAACGAAATTTCCTGCGGGACAAGACCGACCCTGGCCCTGGCCAGTTTGCCGTGTTTTCTGATATCTATGTCGCAGATTCGTACTGAACCCTCGTAAGAAATCAACCCGAGAATACATCGCAACGCCGTCGTTTTTCCGGCACCGTTGGTTCCCCACAGCGCAATGCCTTCGCCACTTGCAAGGTCGAACGAGAGGCCTTTCAGCGCTTTTACTTCGCCGTAAGACTTCGATAAATCGATTACTTCAAGAATTTTTGTATTTCTAGCTCGGGAATGATTGGACGGAACCATCTGAATTTTCTGTCCAGAAGGTTCATTTGCACCGGCCTTCGGCATTCCTGCCCTGACTCTGGCCCCGGCCCTGGCGACAATGCCCGCGATTCCCGCAAATGCCAGCGATGCTGCGAGCATTTGCCAGCCCGACTCTTTTTCATCGAGCATCAGGCCTGGAACGGTTCCGGGTCGGGCCAGCGGTGCCGGGTCGGTCAGTTTTGGTTGCGGGCGGACGAACGGGAACGACCTTGCGGCGAAATCGACCGCCTGTGTGATCGGACTGAACGTTAGCAAACGCAGTTTTGGGTATCTGTCGGCAAGGTCCTCGAAAAGCCTCTCAGACTTGTAGACGATATCGCCTATGCCGTCGTTGTCTGCGTCGAACCCGACGTAGTCGCTCCAGTAGTTTCCGACACCGTCGACTGCCCACAGGTTGTCTTTAAGAGTCCCGCGGCCCGCTATCTGCACCTGTTCAAGATTGTCGACAAAGCTGTTGCCGGAATATGAATTGCGCTTTACCGATGGCATGAGCCGGACACCTACATCGTTCAGAACAAAAACATTGTCCTTGAACACGAGTGTGCTTGCCCTCTCTCTGGGTGAATTGTCGATATAAGCCCCCACCCGGTTGTCGGCGAAGAGATTGCCTTCGATGTTCGCGTCGTCGATGTCCTTCAGGCCGATCCCGTAGCCGCTGGGGCCCCTGTTGTCGCCAATGACGTTGCCGAGCATGGTCAGGCGACGTGAGTACATCAGGAACGCTCCGACAGAATTACCTGTGAGCCGGTTGTTCTCGACCAGGGCGTCATCGTCGTACATGAAGTGCAGGCCATAGCGACCATTACTGATGTCGTTTTCACGTATTACGAGTCGTTCTGAGTACCACAAAACAACATCGCGTGACCGGGTGACTACGTTCCCCTCGATCAGTGTGTCGTTCGAGTACCAGACACGAATTCCGTCACCTCTCCGGGGAACATTAAGATCCATCCCGGTTATGACGTTGTTGCGGATCACGCTTGAAGGGGCCTGTTTCAGGTAGACGCCAAATAGGGTGTCTTTAATCCGATTGCCCTCGATGGTCGCCCCGTGGGCATTCACCTCGATACCGGTATCTTCGGTAACCAGCTTGTTTCCAGAATTTTTCACGAACAAACCGCTGATAACGACACCAGGTGCATCGACCGTGACAACGGTTCCGGTACCTCCACCATCGATCACGGGCCAGTCGACGCCCAGAAGGGTGACCGACTTATCAACGATGAAATTTCCTGTGTAGATACCCGGGTAGATGGTGAGTACGTCACCGTCTTGAGACTGTGCGATTGCATCGTGGAGTGATGTGAATGTACCCCGTTCCGACTTGATAACACCAGTTTCCTGACCATGTGCCATCGAGACCCTGATTCCATCACCAGAAATCAGGACGGCAACAGGGATGGCAAGGACGGCAATCATCAAAGCGAGTTTTATGGCACCTGAAGCTAGCATCCTGTCACCTGCTGATTCTCTCTCGCCTGTTTTTCGGCTCTGGCTTCGTCAAGGAGCGGCTTGTAGGCCTTCCTGTGGAAGAAGATTCCCAGGGCGATCAGGACAGATGCTGCCCCTGCCATCCAAAGGCCACTGTCCCAGATCGCAGTTGTTTTGAATTGAGCAACCTGCCCACTGCCGAGAATTGGCGGAACGAACGGTTCGATGATGCTCGAAAGCGGAGCTCTCTCGTCCAGGTTCAGACCGAAATGTTGCATCCAGAACCACAGGTCGAATAAAAAAATCGCCGGGTACAACATCACCGGCCACGTAAGCAGTAGGGCACAGGGGTTGTGTATAAAAACGGCAGCGATTACGAGCATTACGAGTGCAGAAATGGCAATGATCGCCATCGACCGTTCGAACTCGCCTGCTTCGCTGAGCGGCCTCATGCCAATGTAGTGGTTCAGCGTGTCTATCTCCTGAACATCTCCCTTCACTTCGTTCACATAAACGGTGATGGTCAGGCCACGCGGATATTGCGGGGCTTCCATTTCCATGCGCCAGTACGGGAAAAATGTGGAGACGATCAGGACAACCGCAGCAAGCAACATCAGCAGCGTTGGCAGGATGAACCTGAACCTGTCCCTGAATACGATTTCGCGAGGGATTCGCGGGCCGAATGCCTTTTCTTTAATCTGATCTATACGCTGCATCTGAGTCCAGCCCTTTGAGTTCAATTTCGATATACAGGTGCGGGTGTATCACCATCGGGGTGGGGTGCTATCGAATACCACCGAGGGTGTTCTGGCGGCGATAGCGGGGAGGTCGTTCCGCTATCGCCGCTTGGAAACCTAGCTAGGTTCGACCATGAAGAAGCCGGCCATTTCAAGGTGAAGCGCAGAACAGAATTCGGTGCAGTAGAAGGCGAAAACACCCTCGTCTGTCACATCGAACTCGATTGTTGCTGATTCACCTGGTTCCAGGCTCAGGGTGATGTTTTGACCTGCAAGCGCAAAACCGTGAGTGGCGTCGAAAGCCGTCTCGATGTTCGTCAGGTGCCATGTGACACGGTCGCCGACCTTCACGGTCACCCGTTCCGGGTTGAAGTGTGAACGGACCAGCGTTGACCTAACGGTTACGTTATTGCCGTCTCTCGTCACGCCTTCTTCTCCCGGCGCTACGGCATTGGGATCAAGCGACTGAGTCGAAGGATTCCAGCCAACCTCGGGATAGACTTCCCACGGAGCGAGCTTGTCAGCCTTGATGATCTGAGCGTAGTGAGGTTCACCAACTCCAATCGGGCTGTCGTAGATAACCGGCATGGTTTCACCAGTTTCTCCGATATCCAACAACTGGAAGTTCTGCGGAAGCAGTGGACCAACATTGTTGAAACGGTCAATCGACCACTTGTTCATCGCTACCAGGTACTTGCCGTCCGGGCTGACTGTGTCGCCCTCGGCCGTCGCAAGATGGCCGATGTTGTAGTGCACCGGCGTCGTGGTGATGAGCGTCCAGTCTGGCTCAGAGTTCAGGTCGGAGTAGTTGCCTCCCAGCGTCCAGCGTGCAACCGCAGAATCAAGGAACAGCGATGTATACGCATAACCTTTGTCGTCGAACTGCGTGTGCAGCGGGCCGAGACCAACTTCTATCTGCACCTCGACAACGTCGTCGAAATCGAGGATCTTGACACCGAAGACATCAGTCTCCGTCGGGCCTGCAGCAATAGCAGCCTTCATCTTTGCCACAGAGTAGATCGTTACGTGAGGATCGAGCTTGCCCGATACGACCACGTATTCACCGCCTGGTGTCACGGAAGCTCCGTGCGGACTTTTCGGTTCCGGTGCAAAAACCAGGATGTCTTCAGCCGCAGCGACTTCAAGAGGAATCACGCGGAAACCATTGATTAGCTTTGTCTTGCCCGCAGCGACCGCAGCGATTGCCTTGTCGATGTTGAAGATGTGCAGGTAGTCCATATCGGCCTGCGAAGCACCAGCTTCGAATGGCGGATTTCCATCTTCGATACCACCGGTGGCCATTTCAGTGTTGAACGAGCCACAGAAGATGAGTCCAGCGCTTTCGAGCTTGCCTGCATCACAGATGTCCTGCCAGTAGGGCGGAGTCTCAATGGCAAACGACTCTTCCATGATGATTCGGCCTTTTTCACGGTCGAACTTCCACATGGTCAGAACGCTGCGCCACTTTTCCTCGTACTCGTCGATCGAGGCATAAGAACCGTCGAGCGGAGCCGGGAACTGGCCTCCCTCAATCACCCATTCAGTATCGGGTGTGACCATCGTCGCACCATGATTCGAGTTCGATATGGGATTTTTGAGGATCTGTTTGGTTTCGAAGTCCTTGAGGTCGATGACCGCAACTCGCCCGTTCGCCTTTTCATTGATGAAGAGCCATTCGCCATCGTAATCGCCAGCGGTTTCAGAAAGAGCCGGGTGGTGTGTGTCACCCCAGGTCAAGTCCGTCCCGTCGGCAAGGTTGCCGCCATCAAGGATCTTGCTGCTCTCGCTTGCATCACCAACGGCCCATCCCTGCCAGGGCTCCGGTGTAAATACGCCAATGACTTTCAAGAGCCGCATCGAAGGTATTCCGATGACGAGCACCTGACCGCTATGGCCGCCTGAGGCGAACTGGATGTACTCATCCCTCCCACCTGAAGGAACGAAAGTCTTAACCGCCGCTTCGATATCGGCTTCCGTTAGCCCGCGCGCTGCTGCGATTTCGCTTACACCCTTCGCAATCTGACCCGACGGAACAGATGACGTGGGGGTTGCTTCGTCTTCACTTGAACACCCGGCCGCCACGATCGACAGCACAAGTGCAGCGACGAAAATAATCACAAATATGGAACGCTTGTGGAATCTGCGTGTGAATCCCGCAGTTACTAACCCGTTCATTCAACTCCCCCTGAGTCTTTTCGGATAATTGATCGGACGTATCTCGGTGGAACCCCAGCCAATCCCACCAGAAAACCGCCTGTGCTAATGCTCACGCCGGTATGCGTGAAATAAATCACAGAAAGCGTGAGGAAATCAGGATGATTACCGCAATTTGACAGTGCGGGGCCATATTTCGAGGTGAATATTGCGATTTCAAAAATGTTTGGCGAGAACGAAATCGGGATTTGCAGAAAATATCGTTGGCTTAAAACAGCGATCCTCACGCTTGAAATTCAAGTAATGAGATTGGCAGGGTTTGCCGGGATTAAAAATGCGCGAATCGTCTGCAAATGAACCGTGTGATTGGTACTATTTGACGGATGACGATGACTCGGGTCGGAACAACACTCCTCGCACTCACGGCTCTGACTGCCGTGATCCTGATCGCGTATGGTCTTTCATCTGTCCCGATCCCAACTGAATCCGTGACCGGACTAGTCGTGAGCGTCGAAGCGGCATCCGTGACGACGATTTCGAGCCTGACGTTGGAGGACAGCTCTGGGAATCAGTGGACTTTCGAAGGTGGGGGCAGTTTTACCGGGTTCACGCCATCGCATCTGGAAGAGCACAGGGCGTTGGGGAACCAGGTGACTGTCGAATACGAGGAGACGAGCGCCGGGACTCTGAAAATTCTGCAGCTGTTGGACTAATCTTCTCCGAGCAGCGGGGCAAGGTATTCTTCGAGCTCGGCTAGAGTCACGAACGCTTCGAACCGACCGGCCACGATTCCCAATCCGTCAACGACAAACGTCCATGGTTCAGTGCGGAATCCCCATTCGCGGATTACCGAAGATTCAACTCCCAGCGACGGGTCACCAGTGGCGAGCATCTCTTCCGGATTATCGAAGATCTCGACGTGAATGAAATTTGCGCGCCCTCTGTAGGCGTCGTCGAGTTGGGATAGGACCTCGATTTGCGGACCGCACGTTCCTGACTGGCAGTATGCCGGTGTCGAGAACGTGATTACGGTCGGCAGCCCACTGGCAACTGCGTCGTCAAAGCTGATCGAATAAAGGTCATTGTCCGGCACCGGGGCGCTGGTGATAGACCGCAGGTTGCCATCTGGCGGAGTCGTCCTGGTGGTAGTCAGCGGCGCGGGATCTCCGATATCGGGGGCGTAGGTACCAGATTTCACCAGGATGCCGCTGCGTGCGGGCAGGAGACTATCGTCATCGATTGCCCGTACGCTGATCGTCCAGAATCCGACTTCATCGAACGCCATGGTGGCTGTGTACGCTCCGCCCTGGATCGGCCATGCACGCCATGTCAGATCCGTTACAAGCCGGATATCCTCCGAACCGGGCGGCGTGTAGGTGACTTCGATCCGGTCTGCCGCGTCGTCAAACCCCGCGCCGTCAAGTTTTCGGATGTTCAGAGGGACCCTGGCAATTCCCAGCCCTACGTCAGAAGCCGCGGTGAACACCACCAGCCCGGCGAGTTCGGGCGTGACCGCTGGTTCAGCGTTCGCGCTGCAACTTGCAGTCAGCAGTCCCAGCATTAAGAGAACTATGGTGGCAGTAACGATTTTTGTATTGAGAGACATTTAATGCGTGTTTATGAACTCTGGACGGTGGGCCGCGCTATATCAATAACGATAAACGTCCGTTCGGCAAGTTTGGTTCACGAAAAGCGGTTCAACTTATGAATAATGCATGATTTTTGTTTTCCACCCGGTGCCCTTTCTAATATGTCGGCGCACAGTGGGAGCAGGTAACATCCTCGATTGCCGCCCAGACGGAAAAACCCTCTAGAGGCAAGCACAACGAGTAACCCGGCAGGAAACCAGATGCCCATTCCCACGATCAGCCCGAACATCCCCGCAGCAGACCCGATCATCGTCGCCCCGACCAATATGCCGTTCAGCGCAGATGAATCTCTGGATCTTGATGCGCTGGCCCGCAATATCGATAAATTCTGCGGCACCGCGCTATCCGGATTCGTGGTGGGTAGCTACGGCGGCGAAGAATTTCACATGGGTGAACCGGAAAAGATCACTGCCATCAAAACGGTTGTCGAAGCCCATGCCGGACGCCGATTCGTAATCGCCGGGATAGACGCGCTATCACCAACCGAAGCCGTCCGACTTGCGAATCTTTATGCTGAAGCCGGTGCAGATATGGTGCGCGTGCGAATTCCGCCGGCAGCGCGGCAAGGCGTCGAAGCTCCAGTTCAAGATTATTTTGAGCAGGTCTGTTCGGGCAGCCCGGTTCCTGTGGTAGTTATCCATCAGCCCAAGACGCCTATGGGCGTTGATGTAACTCCGTCCGAGCTACGCGACATCACGTCATTCGATAACGTCTTTGCCTACATCATGTCGCTCAACTACCGATATGAATGCCGGGTGTCCCAATTCGTGGCGGACAACGTGAAGTTCTGGACCTGCAACGGAACTCTGCTCATGCCGGGAGGGATGATTGGCGCGGTAGGGGCCTGTCTTCTGTTCGGAAATTGGGGACCTCATATCGCCCGGGACATCATTCAGGCGTGCATGGACGGTCGCTATGCCGAGGCAAGAGAAACCCAGGAACGCATTAATCGTCTTGATTTTCTGGGAATGTCCTGGGGCGTTGCCGTACAAAAATCGGGTTTGAACCTGCTTGGTTACGAGGGAACGGTTCCAAGATTGCCGAACCTTCCGCTTTCAGATTCACAGGTCGCAGAGGTTAAGGAAGCGTTGATCGAAGCTCGTATCCTTAGCGCAGATGGCGCACCGGCGGACCAGTTCTAGGTGTAGCCTCGTTTCCTGAAAAATCCCGTACATTCCGGTTGCTAGCCGCAACTCCACTGGAAGTCCCATGAAATTAACCAACCCTGAAATGATCCGTACCGTTACCCGAGAGTGGACAGGCGAACGTGATGCCAGTGGCCGGCCACTTGTTCCGACCGACATCCTCGAACGAATGAAACTGGTCACCACTGAAGAAGCGTGGGGAACGTGCAAGCAGAATGGGTACGCCTTCCAATTCGCAGGCGATTGGATGAACCTTCACCCGGACCGCGTGTTAGTGGGCCGGGCGGTGACGTGCCGGTGGGTTCCACGCCGACCTGATGTACACGATTCGATCGATAGGCAGGGCGAAGACGATAAACGGGTCGGGTTTCAGAACTCGTGGGTTATCGACGAACTTGAACAGAACGACCTGATTGTAGTTGACCTGTTTGGCAAGGTATTTAATGGGACCTTTGCCGGGGATAACCTCGCTACGGCGATAAAATCGCGTTCGGGAACTGGGATGGTGATCGACGGCGGAATTCGCGACATGCAGCGGATCATGGAGATGGATGAGTTCAATACCTTCGTCAGGGGAGTTGACCCGAGTGCCATTCTCGATGTGAGCATGGTCGAGATAAACGGAATCACCCGCATAGGGGAGGCGACATGTGTTCCGGGCGACGTGGTACTCGGTACAAGTACGGGAGTTATTTTCATCCCGCCTCACCTTGCAGAGACAGTCGTAGAAAAATCCGAGGCGATCAGGCTGAAAGACGAATTCGGTCAGCAACGGATCAGGGAAGGTGTTTACACTCCGGGCGAGGTCGACCGAAAGTTTTCCGAGGCGATGGACAAGGATTTTGAAGCGTGGAAGGCCAGCCGCTAGCCGCCCCCAATGTAGCCGACAGAAGAATGACTGAACGAAGTAATCCCGAATATCCCGTCTGAAATCCTGGTGCAGCGGTTCGATATAGACGAAGACTAAACCAGATAATTAACCTCGAATAAGAAATGGACTGAAAATTGGCTGAACAGAACACAAGCGCGCTTGACCTGGTAAAAACGGCTTCGAGTCCTTCCGACTTGCGGATCACCGATATGCGTATTGCGGTGGTTGGTGGTGGAGGCTGGCGATGGCCGATCATCAAGATCGAGACGAATCAGGGCCTGGTCGGAATCGGGGAAGTGAGAGACGGGGCCTCAGCCCGTTACGCACTGATGCTGAAAAGCCGTTTGCTTGGCGAAAACCCCTGCGACATAGACAGGCTCTTCCAGCTGATAAAGCAGTTTGGGGGCCATGGTCGGCTGGGCGGCGGAGTTTGCGGGGTCGAGATGGCCCTCTGCGACCTCGCAGGTAAGGCCTACGGCGTTCCGGCGTTCATGCTGGCTGGCGGAAAGTATCGTGACAGGGTCAAGGTATATGCCGATACGCCTTTAAAGAAAGACCCGGAAGAGATGGGCAAGCTGCTGAAAGACCGTATGGACCGTGGCTTTGAAATGTTGAAAATGGACATCGGCCTGTGGATCGCATCTGAAGTCGAGAACGGCGTGGTCAACAAGAACGTGATTGCTGAATCAGCTACCGTGATGCACCCGTTCACCGGCATTCAGGTGTCCGATTACGGAATCTCGAAGATGCAGGAGTATGTAGGGACTGTCCGAGACATTATCGGATACGAAATACCACTGGCATCCGACCATTTTGGGCACATGGGGGTCGAAAACGCGATTCGTATCGGGAAGGCACTCGACCAGTACACACTGGCCTGGTACGAAGACATGATCCCCTGGCAGTATGTCGACCAGTGGGTTGCGCTCAAGGACGGCGTCGATACCCCGGTCTGCACAGGCGAAGACATTTACTGCCTGGATGGGTTCAAACCCCTTGTCGATGCACGGGCAATTTCGGTTGCTCACCCTGACCTGGCAACGTCGGGAGGGATTCTTGAGACGAAACGCATCGCCGACTACTGCCGTGATGCGGGAATTGGCGTGGCGCTTCATCAGGCTGGTTCGCCAGTTGTGGCTATGGCAAACGCCCACTGCGCGATGGCGATGGAAAACTTCATCGCTCTTGAGATGCACTCGGTCGACAACCCGTGGTGGAACGACCTTGTGACTCTTGTTGGGCAGGAGGGACCAATGATAAAAAACGGCTATGTCACTGTTACAGACGCACCCGGGTTTGGGATTGAACTGAACGAAGAGGCAATCGCCGAGCATCTCGCAGTTGCGAGCGAGGCGCGAAAGGGTGTCTACCCGAACGGGGCTTTTGAGGATACGTCGGAGTGGGACGAACTCGATGCCCACGACCGTGTCTGGAGCTAAACGCCAATTTAGAAACCGAAACTCCGCAAGCCGCCGATGCAACTCATCGGCGGCTTTTTTTGTCTTCTTATTTGTGGGCCATAAACCAGTCCATGTTCCAAAAAATTCGTTACACCGGGACTGAAACCCCCGAATCTCGCGGTTGCCAAACTAGGCGCGCACCCCGTCCGGGGCATGAAACTTCACTTTAGAGGGTTATCTCATGTCCCAAGCCATTCCAAACGAAATCTCAACAAAAACTCCCATCCATGCTCTGCGCCTGATCACAATAACGGCTTTGCTAGTCGTAACGATAATCGTTGTGGCCGCGTGCGCTGGCGAGGCAGGCTCTATCGGCGCGCCGGGTGCTACCGGCCCCGATGGCCCACAGGGCGAACCAGGCCCAACTGGTTCGAAGGGAGGTTCCGGGGAAGCTGGCAGCAACGGCGCAGCCGGTCTTCAGGGTGAACGTGGCCCGAAAGGCGAAACCGGCCCCGCTGGAATACAGGGCGATGCAGGTGGCAGCGCACCCGGCATCGTAGCCGGTGATGGCCTGGTACTTGTTGGTGACGTGGTTTCGGCAGATTTTGCCGGCAGCGGGAACGCCAACACGGTTTCTCGGTCTGACCACAGTCATATTTCTGACTCTTACACAAAATCTGAAATTGACACTGCTATAGCCAGTGCCAGCACGGCCTCCAGCGTTTGGAGCGCTATCACCGGTGTTCCGGCAGGGTTTGCCGACGGCATTGATGCCGACGCACTGGGTGCCCTTTCCTGTACAAGCGGTCAGGTTCCGACATTTACCAACGGCGTTTGGGCCTGCAGTACGCCGGTTGTTGCTGAAGAAACTTCTACGACTGCGTCAGTCACCACAATTCCCATCATCAACGTTGTGACGACAATTCGGTCGAACATCGCAAACGGGCAGAACATGAAGGCAGCGATCGGTATCGACGGATTGCTACTGATCGCTTATTACGATCGCAGCACACGCCGGGTCAACACTGCGCATTGCAGGAACCGTGATTGTACGTTGGTCGACATCACCACTCACACGTCATCTGATGGTGCTGGTGAATTTCTTGACCTGGCAATTGGTGCCGACGGTCGACCGGTCATAAGCCTTTACGACAACACGACGAATGCCGTTCAATCTCAAACTGGTGCGTTGCGCAGACACTGCGTGTACTTCGAGTTCGACTGTCATAGTCGATTCTACGGCTGATGTCGGCCAGTACAACTCGGTCGCTATCCGACCAAACGGTATGCCAGTGATTGCATACCGTGACGTAACGAGCAGCGACTTGAAATTCGCGTTCTGCAATGATGTCGACTGCACGTCGTCCGATCTGATCGCCATCGACACGACCGACGCCGGTACGCACATGGCGATGATTATTGGCTTTGACGGACTCCCGCTAATCGCTTATCGCGAAACAGCGTCAAAATCTCTTAAGGTTGCGCACTGTGATGATGAAAAATGCCTGACGAAAACGATCACTCTCATCGACTCAGCGTCTAACACCGGTGAATTTACATCGATGACCCTGGGTGATGACGGCCTGGCCATCATGGCTTACTACGATAGGACTTCGGATTCGCTGAAAGTAGCACACTGCAGCACGGTCACCTGTTCGACTTTTACTGTCACTGTTGTCGATAATTCTGGTGCATCCGGCCGATGGCCTGCGATAGCAATCGGCCGGGACGGAAATCCAATCATCTTTTTCGAAGATCAGTTCAAAACGGCGCTCCGAATGGCGGTATGCGATCAGGCGGCTTGCACCAGTTCGATTGGCAAAATTGTCGTTCGAAACGGTGTTATCGGCCGTAAAAACTGGGTTGCGATACGTGCCGATGGATCGCCCATTGTGCTGTACGAGAACCTTGACGACGAGCAGGTAGTAGTTCTCAGTTGTGCAAATTCGCTGTGTCAGGAGTACCGCAAGTGATCGACCCTGGCCTGACGAAGTAGCCGGGCGAAGATACCGGCGTGCATACTCGAAAGGCCCCGTTCGTCACTCGGCCAGGGCTTGCAGTACCGAAACTGCGGCACCCATCGATGCTGGCGACATCAGATAGAGGCCAGGCCACCCGTCAGCCTTGTACGCACGCGCTGATGACACAGCGAGGTCGAGTCCAACTTTCGCCTGATCTTTCGGGTCGCCAAAACGTTCCAGTTTTTCAAGGATGCTGGATGGCAGGTTTACCCCCGGTACCTGAGTGATTCGCCGGGCATGGTCTGCCGATCTGAGAACCATTACCCCGGGCAGGACCGGAATCGAGTCTCGGAACGGTTCGATCACCGACAGCGATGCAGTATCGAACACCGGCTGGGTCATAACGTAATCGGCACCTGCGTCGATTTTCGCCTGAAGACGATCAAGTTCGCGTGACATGTTGATCGCTTCCGGCTCGAACCCGGTGCCGATTGTAAAACCCGCGCTTGATGCAAATTCACTGTCGAGCGGGTTGCCTCCGAAATCACGACCCTGGTTCAGTTGACCGGCTGTGACCCTTATCATTTGCACTGAGTTCAAGTCGAATACAGCAGTAGATCGCGGGTATGTGGGCGACATCTTAGGCGGGTCGCCCGTGATGAAAAGCACGTTCTTTATTCCGCGCCAGTGGTATCCCATCAGCCGCGACTGAACTGCGAGTGTATTCAAGTCTCGGCCTGTGAAATGGGCGATGAACTCGATCTTATCGTCATCGTGCCAGCCCAGTTTTTGTCTGATCAACTCGACGAGATCGCCGGGTGGAACCAGCGGCATGCCACGAGAGCCGTCGGTGATGTCAACAGCGTCGGCGAGCCCTTCTTCAACAAGCTGACTTACCATTTTCGCCCGGAGATCCAGCGCCTTCGATTGAGTCCCGCCAGGTGCGACCACCTCCACGCTCACCACGAATTCACCACTAAATAATTTTCGCGAGAAGCTACCGTTTGACATGCGCGGATCGGTCTTGCCCTGAACGCCTGTTGCGGTTTTTACGCTGGCAACAGAGGTGTCTAATGCACCTGAAATTCGTTGCGCTCCCATAGTCCGGGTATCACCCAGATTAATCGATGGGCCGCGAGATTTTAGATATGCCGACATCTCGCGTATGTGTTCAGGATGAACCTCGCAGCAACCACCGACCAGCGACGCCCCTGAATCTCCCAACTGACGAGCGAGAGTGCCCATATATTCGGGGTTTGCACGGGCCAAAAACCGGTGTCCGATGCGTTCGAAACCACCGGCGTTTGGCATCGCTGAAAGAAGAATTTCGCCCGAAGTAATCGATGAAGCCGCTTTGGCTGCGGTGATAAACGCTGCGGCTGCCCAAGGAGCGACACAGTTGATCCCAGCCACCGAAGCTCCGGCCTTTACAGCCATGTTTACGAATTCGACCGGCTCAACCGGCCATGTCTGGGTTTCTCCCACCCCCGGGTCGAGCGCAGCGTGAACTATGACTGGCGGCGCTCCATCTCGACTAGAAATCGACCGTGTGATCTGCATTGCTAGCTGTATATCTGTGAACGTTTCAAGAAGAAATGCGTCGACACCAGCCTCGATCAATGCGTTGATCTGTTCTTCATAGGCTTTGACCGTTTGGCCACCGGGACCTATCGAACCGATAACGAAGTAGTCGGTTTCAGCATCGGGATATTCGGCTTCGTGGGCGGCGATGGCCTCGCGAGCGATCTCAACCGCCGCTCTGTTGATCTCCTGTACCCGCTCGCCAACGTTTTCACCGACTCTTGCCGCTTCAAGTTCCAGGCGGTTCGCTGCAAAAGTGTTCGTCGTGAGAACGGTTGCCCCTGCTGCCAGACTCGACGAATGGATGCCCTTGATCAGCTCTCGATTGCTCAGGTTCAAAACTTCGTACGCGTATTCAGCGGATGCGAGGCGACCGGTCAGCTGGAATATGAGCGAACCAATCCCGCCGTCAGCGAGAACGGTGCCGGAAGGCCCGGATTTCAGTGCGTCCAGAAAGGCAGAACGAATTGGAGTCATTGGTGTATTGTCCGGAGAGGCGGAGTCTATCCGCTAACGTCAGGATTGGGCATGGGCCTGTTTTGAGATTACTGCCTGCCACGAGTATGCGAAACAGAATTTTCATCTCAGGGGCTAGACCTGAATATCCAGTATTCCGATCATTACTTCCACTGTGTGCCCGGCGATCTTCACACGATCCCCAAGCAATTCACAGTAAAAATTGCCGCCACGCTTTGAAATCTGCCTGGCGGTCAGGCGGGTTTTGCCCAGCCGGGGTGACCAGTAGGGCATTAGTATCGTGTGGGTTGAACCTGTCGCCGGGTCTTCGTTGATCCCAGCGGCTGGGGCAAAAAACCTACTGACGAAATCGAACTCGTTTTTATCGGCAGGCGAACTTTTATCGCCAGAGGCAGGCGCGCTTGCGACAACCCAGGGTTGTTCCAACTTCGTAATCGCCTCGAAATCTGGTTCGAGCGCAGCTACCTCGTCCTGAGTTTCGAATATAGCGACGGTGATATCTGTGTGCAAAACCTCTGTGGGAGCAGCGCCGAGTGCTGACGCTACAGCTGAAATCTCAGCGGGATCACTGACCGGCACCGGCGGGTTCGATGGAAAGTCGAGTTCAAACAGGTTTTCTCGCCGCTCGACCCCGAGCGCGCCACTCCGTGTGTGGAACGTAACCCGTTCGAGCGTCGGTTCCAGGTGGTTGAGTACGACATGTCCAGAGGCCAGCGTGGCGTGACCGCACAGGTCGACTTCCACAGCTGGCGTAAACCACCTCAATTCGTACTCACCATCTCCGCTGGCATCCGAAGCAGGCACGAAAAATGCAGTTTCGGACAGGTTCATCTCTGCTGCGATCGCTTGCATCGTTTCGGCGGGTATCCATTCGCTTAACGGGCAGACCGCGGCAGGGTTGCCGGAGAACTGGACGTTGGTGAAAGCGTCGATCTGGTAAACGGGGATTTTCACATTAAATCTCTTCTGGCATCTGGCCGTTTTAATCGTTCGAGTCCACAGGCGCATTTGGATCATCATCAGCTGCGGTTTCCGATGAGATGGCAGTGTACTCATATCGTCGTACACCGGGAACAGCAACCCAGATAACAGCCACAACGCCTATGGCAACGAACCCACCCAGCACCATCGTTGCCCCGGCGCCGATAAGTGCAGACACAAAAGCAACTTCCATCTGCCCAATGTTGTTCGCACCCATTGCCGCAAACGAATGAGCACTCGATGCTCGCCCGATGAGCCGGTCGGGCGTTGTTAACTGCACAATCGCCTGTCTCATCGTCATTCCCACGGAATCGGTTGCACCGAGCAGGGCAACTATGACCAGGCCAACCCAGAAAATCGGATTTAACCCGAATGCCAGAAGTCCAATCCCATAGATCAGCGTTGCCCACAGCACAAGTCGGCCCTTATGACGGACTTTTTCGGTGAAGAAGACCAGCATCGACCCACCAACCCCACCGAGCGCGTTTGCCGAACCCAGCAGGGCAGTCCCTTCGGCGCCCATTCCGTAAAGCCCGCTCGCAAACAGTGGGAACAGCATTCGGTAGAAGCTGACTACCGTCACGCCGATATCGAGCATGTACAAACCGGGCAAAATCGGGTGCTTGAATACGAATCTTGCACCTTCGCGGAGAGCCTCGGTCTTGCTCTGACTTGCGGTGTCGGGATCGGGCGCACCGCTCGCCCTGATAAGCGCAGGCGCAATCATGCTCACTCCTGCAAAGATTGTGCCGACAAAAAATGTTGCGGTGACACCGAACGTAATGAACAGGAACCCAAACAGCAGTGGTGCTGCTATCTGGCCTACCTGGAACGAAGCAGTTTGAAAAGTTACAGCGTTCGTTGTGTGTGATCGTGGAATTACTCTGGGTAACATCGCAGGTCTTGCCGAGTTGCCCAGCATGTTCACTATTCCAGTGACCCCCGCAATCGTGAAAACTATCCACGGTGCGAGAATGTCGTTCCATGCAGCCAGCGTCAGCAGGAGCAGGGACAGGAAAGAGACTCCCTGTGTGAAAATCATCAACTTCTTGCGGTCGACGATATCGGCGAGCAGTCCGCCGTACACGACCACCGGCATCTGAAGCATCTGTACAGCGCCGAGTATTCCAAGCTGGACGGCGGAGCCAGTCTCATCGAATATCCACTGCGAACTGGCGAACAGCCTGAGTTGCATGGCAATTAGCATGCTTACGCCCGACAGCCAGAGCAGAGAGTAATCCCGATAGGCGAGGGACGACCACGGCCTTAGTGGCTTGTGGCGCTTGTGGCGCGAGCCTGTTGGTTCGGGACTTTCAGGTTTGGGAGCGTTAGCGGGCGCGTTCGATTTCAAATTGCAGTTCTGCCGGTGGGTTCGCGATCAGCGGGGATGTTAGCACTGGCCCCACCGGCATGACTGATATACCGAATCGGTTAGACGCTTGATTTTCCTAGCTGGCGTTTGCTGCGATCAATTCGCGGAGCTTTTCCGAAAGCCGGCTCGGCGAAATCGCACCGAGCACGCTGTCGTGCACGCGCCCGTCCGAGGTCAGGAAAAACGTTGTTGGCATACTCGCTACCCGCCAGTCGGTGACGACGGTCCTATTTCGCGTATTGCCGGTCGGGTAGGTAATGCCAAACTCTTCTATCAGGGCTTTTCCCTGCTGATAACTCCCGAGGCCAACGTAAGGCCCGATGTCCACGCCGATAAATAGCACTTGATCCCCGAGTTGTTCCCAGGCCGCCTGGAACGCTGGCATTTCAGCACGACACGGGGGGCAATTGCCAGCCCAGAAGTTCAACAGTATCGGGCGGTCTTCCCTTGCTATCAGTTCATCGAATCCAATCGACTCACCACCGACCTCGTCTGCCCCGAAATACATATTGAGAACGAAATCGCCCTCATTGCCGGAGCCTTTGTCTGAAGTGCAGGCCCCCAGAACGAACACCAGCGACGATAGAAGAACGAGAAATTTGAAGGTCCTGGTACGGGAGGGGAGCATGTGGTTCCTGCTGGTTGGCCCGGGCCGATCGAGGATACGGGCATAGCTGAGATGAGACCGTGCAATCTAAATCCAAGATGTTCGATGCAGCAGATCGATTTTCGATGCTGACCGTTCTGTATTACCCGGTGGTAAGTTTGGCATGCAGCCTGTTTGTCTGTCTGGGGCGTGGCAGGCGGCCAGCATTGTTTATTCCAGATAGAACAGTTCGTGGAGATTATAAATGGGCGAATTCGATGGTAAATCGGTAATAGTCACTGGAGGAGCGCTGGGCATTGGCGGTGCTGCGTCAGAGGCATTTGCACGTGAAGGCGCAAATGTGACCATTCTTGATTGGAACGAGGATGCTGGCGGTGCGATTGTGGACCGGATCACATCTACGAGGGGTAAAGCGCAATTCGTTCATGGTGATGCTGGAACATCTGGGGGTTGCCGCAGCACTGTCGATGCGGCTGTTGCGGCATATGGCGGGGTGGACGTGTTGTTCAACAACGTCGGAATTCAGCCATTCGATTCGTACATGGACGCGGTCGAACTGCCTGAGGAAACATGGGACAAGATCATTGCGGTGAACCTGAAAAGTCGTTTTCTGATGGCGAAATATTCGATTCCGCACATGCGAACGGCAGGTGGGGGAGTGATTATTTCATCGGCGAGCGTCCAGGGTCTTCAGTCGATGAAAGGGGTATCGGCCTACGCCGCGTCAAAGGGAGGCGACCTATCACTGATGCGCCAGATGTCACTCGATTTCGCATCGGACAACATTCGTGTCGTGAGTGTGAATCCGGGTTCGATCGATACACCGATGGTCAGGGACGCAATCGGTAAGACGGGCGATGATCTCGACAAAGAGTTGATTAGTGCTGGTCTGTCGCACCCGCTGGGGCGAATCGGGCTGCCCGAAGACATCGCCAACATGGTCCTGTTCCTTGCCAGCGATAGGGCATCTTTCATCACGGGGTCGCACTTCAATGTCGATGGCGGCTACATGGCGGTGGGGGCGTGGGCTGAAGGCGTTGGTGCAGAGGATCCAGAATAGTTGGGCCGGTGCCAGTCGGTACGATGAGGAAATTGCCGCCTGGTGAGCCGAGGCTGTACTTTCACGCTTCCGCCAGATGGGCAGATGGGCAGATGGGCTAGAAAAATCGGTGAGGCAAACGTGTTGTCCCGGTACTCAACGAGATTTTCTAGTTTTCTTCTTCTTCAATTTCTTCGGTGGGAGCATTCCGGCGAAATCACTGGCTTCATCGAGCCACCTGAGTAAATCATCGTCCTCGGCGATTCGGTCGGCGTTCAGTAGAACGTACTCGCGCATCGGTCTACCACCCATCGGATCAAACGATTCGGCATCACCGGCTTCAATCAAGCTCAAAGTGCGTTCTGCGCCCACCCTGACCATGATCCCGTCGCCCCACGCGCCGACAAACATCATGTCGTTCGATTCCAGGAACCACGCAGTAGTGCCAAACATGTTTTTGCGCTGTACGGGCGCAGTTGAAAGCAGCCCATCAACCCGCTCGATCAATGCCTCGTCTTTTTTCGCCCATTCAGCCATTTGGCGTGTCCTTTAGCTAGCCTTATAGCGCATATACATTTACCCGGTTAATCTAAACCGTTGGAATTCTTGGTTTCAGTCCTGTGACCGACGCTTCGGGGGACGCTTTTTTGGGTGGCAGGGAACCGACAAACTCGCTGGCTTCACTGAGCCACTCGATCAACCCGTCATCTCGCCCTATTCGTGAACTATCGAGAAACACATATTCGCGTTTCGGCCTGTGCCCCGTCGGGTTGTGTGGATCGGCCGCACCCGACTCGATCAGGCTCAAGGCGCGTTCCTCCCCGAGTCGCAGCATGACCCCATCGCCCCAGGCACTGGCGAAAATCAGATCGTTCGATTCAAGAAACCATGCGACGGTGCCAAAGAAGTTCTTCCGATGAACTGGAGCAGATGAAAGTAAGACATCGATACGTTCGATCAACGAATCATCTTTTCGGGGCCAGGTTTTCAACGGCCTGTCGGGCATTTAGTGTGTTCCTTAGCTAATTCCAAACTCGTATTGCCGGGTTTAGCGTCGAATCTCTTCGGGGGTAAGTTATGAATCGCCCTGACTAAACCTCAACCATTCAGATGAAGGCTATCGAATTGTCCGGGTTCACTCGGTCGCCCCTGTGCCACGGCCCGCTGTACGGCCTGCTCATCAGATCGTCATCCACGATGTCGATACCGAACCCCGGGCCTTCGGGTAGCGGATAGTAGCCGTCGACAGGTTCGATAACTCTGGTAACCGACTTTATCTCTGCAGGTTTGAGTTTCCGTGATTCCTGTATCAGAAAGTTTGAAGTCGCAGCGTCGAAGTGAAGGTTTACTACACTGGCAAGCGGTCCCATCGGGTTGTGTGGTGCGATTACCAGATCATGCGCTTCGGCCATGAACGCAATTTTCCGCATCTCGGTAATTCCGCCAACAATGCAGACCTCCGGCTGGAGAATATCGACCCCGTCTTCGCGCAACAGTTCCAGAAACTCGAACTTCGTGTACAGGCACTCGCCGGTCGCAACAGCGCACGGCATTTTCTTTCGGAGTTCACCCATTTCATGGCGATTTTCCATACGGATAGGCTCTTCCATGAACCATGGACGGTACTCCATCAGCGCGTCGGTGAGTTCAAGGATCCTGATCGCCTCAAAAATAGCGGCATGAGCATCGAACCCGACATCGATATCGTCTCCGACTGCCTCGCGGATAGCCCTGAACCTGGCGACTCCATCGGAAACAGCGTCGTTCCAGCGCATTTCTCGCCAGTTTGGTGCAAGCGGACTCGTCTTGAGGGCCGTGAACCCCTGGTCGGCAGACCTGCGAGCATTGTCGGCAAGTTCGTTGGCAGTTGCACCATGAATATCGAAATAAGCCCGAATTCTGTTGCGCACCCGGCCGCCCAGCAGTTCGTAAACGGGCTTGTCGAGGGCCTTTCCGGTGATGTCCCACAGCGACTGGTCGATAGCAGAGAGAGCCGCCATGCCGGAAGATCCGACTGGAAACCGAGCGCCCTGATAGCACAAAGCCCAGTTACGTTCGATCTCAGTAGGATCGTGGCCTGCGAGCTGCTCGGCAAAGTACTCGACCCACCGTATCGAGGCCATATCGGGGCCGACGTGATATACCTCGCCGATGCCGTGAATACCGGCGTCGGTGTTTGTTCTAACGTAAACCATGTTGCCGCCAGTACCGTCGCCGGCGATGAGGCATTCGATGTCGATGATTTTCATTGTTTTGTCCGGTGTAGCAGGGTAAATGGGCAACAAGCGTTGATGAATTTGTGGTCAGGGTCTTGGCCTGTAAAAAACGGGTTATCCATCGTCGCCGACGGCACAACTCCGGCCCAGACGGACAGGAGGACTCGCCGTTATCGCATCGTGATTCAGGGTCACCCCGATACCTGGCCCGGTTGGAAGCTCAAAGTGACCGTTAACCGGTACCCACGATTCGTTCACCAGATTGGACTTTCCTTTCTCGTGATCGTCGTTCCATTCAAGAATCGCGAAATTGTTGATCGATGCCGCGTGGTGGACACCCGCCGCTGTCGAAAGTAGGCCCAACGGGTTGTGCGGGGCCACGGTAACGTAATGAGCCTCGGCGACTGCCGCTATCTTCTTGGTTTCGAGAAATCCGCCACAAAAGGTTATGTCGGGTTGGATGATGTCGACTGCGTCGGCATTTAGGAGTTCGGTGAACCTGTGCAGACCATAAATATTCCCACCGGTAGCAAGGGCTACTCGGAACTCCCTCCTGAGTGACGCGTTCGATTCCATGAATTCGGTACGGGCAGGCTCCTTGATGAACATCAACCTGTAGGGCGTTACAACCCTCACCAACTCGAGTGCGAGCGAAGTTTCACCGATTGCAGCGTGCAAATCGACCACCAAGTCCGGGCCATCTCCAATCGCGTCTCGAACGGTCGCCATCCACTTATCGACCATGCGCAAAGCTCGCCGCCAGGGCATTTCGCGCCAGTCGGGCGGCAACGGGCTTGTCTTGAACGCCGAATACCCTGCGTCCTTCAACTCAATTGCATGTTCTGCGATGATCTCTGGTGTATCTCCACAAATTTCGTAACAAACCCGAACCCGGTCCCGTGTTTTACCGCCAAGCAAGCTGTAAACCGGAACCCCGGCTGCTTTTCCTGCGATGTCCCACAGCGCAATGTCGATTCCAGACAGTGCCGCCCACCCAACTGACCCGAGAGGGCGGTGCATCTTATTTCTGGCTCTCCCGAGCAACCATTCGATTCGATGGGGATCCTGCCCGACGAAAGATAACTTCATCTCATCGAGCGTCGAAATCACACTGCTGCCCTGGCCGATTGAGCGCGCCTCACCAACCCCGGTTATACCCTCATCGGTCTCGACCTCGACGAATATGACGTTGTCCTGACTATTACTTGTACCCGGGCTATTACTTGCGTGGCCATCGTTTGCGTGAAACGTGCTGATGTCAGTAATTTTCATTTATGTCTTTCTTTTCAGGACTCTGCCTGGGGCACAGTTCATGCCACGCGGTGGATTCGAGCGAGTCCGTTACTCGCATCGGCGGCACGGGCATATTCTGGCACGATTGGCCTGTGCGACACCGTATTGTTGTCGCAGATTAGATAACATGCCGCCACTGACTATGGAGTTTGAATGTTGGCCAGTATTTCGCTCGACAAGTTTGCAAGGCCCTACCGAGTGCTGTTCGCGGTACTGGTGGCCCTCGTCGGCCTGTGGGGACTTACGTATGGCGATCCCGGCGGTCAATCAGTCTCCGCACAGAGCACGCCCTCGAACTCGAAAGTCGTACTGATCCGGCTTGACGGCTCGATAGAAGGGGTCACAGCCAGCTTCATCGAGCGCGGCTTGCGGATAGCTGAAGAGCAGAACTCGGAACTCGTCGTTCTGATGCTCAACACCCCTGGGGGGCTTCTGGATGCCACCAGAGACATCGTTGAAGTGATGTTGGCATCTCCAGTGCCAATTGTCGTCTACGTGGCTCCTGAGGGCGCTCAGGCAGCAAGCGCAGGTACTTTTATCGGCGCGGCGGCCGACATTCTTGCGATGGCACCGACCACAAACATAGGCGCGGCTTCTGTTGTCAGTGCAGATGGAAGCGATCTGCCCGATACGCTGGACCGCAAGGCATCTCAGGATGCAGCCGCGTTTATGCGTAGCATCGCTGAAACACGGGGCAGGAATGTTTCGGCACTTGAGGAGACCGTACTCAAGGCCACTGCTTACTCGGCGTCGGAAGCGGTCGAATTAAACATCGCCGATCTTATTGCAGTTGATTACGCATCGCTTTTGGAGCAGCTTGACCGTTCCGTAGTCGGCGCGAATGGCGAAATACTCGCCTTCGATTTGGGCGATGTGACCACGATCACCGTTGATATGTCACTCATCGAACGATTGCTTGCGTTCATCTCGAGTCCAAATGTAGCGTTCCTGCTCGTTTCGCTGGGTGGCCTGGGAGTGATTGTCGAACTATGGAATCCCGGCCTGTGGGTTCCCGGAACGCTTGGCGTGTTGTTCCTGATACTCGGCTGGGCCGGTGTTGGACAACTTCCGTTTTCGTGGGCCGGTGTTGCACTTATAACTCTTTCACTGCTGTTGTTCTATCTCGAAACGACCGCTCCGGGGATCGGATATTTCGGTGTGGCAGGAACGATCACCCTTATTCTGGGAGGCCTTTTTCTGGTCGGTTTTTTCGGCGCACCGACTATCCCCGGGGATGCACCGATCGTGAACCGGTGGCTACTCGCCGGGATAGGGTTGAGTCTGGGCGTTTTTGTGTTGT
>CAYLWG010000012.1:1260-2151 GCA_964387235.1 uncultured Dehalococcoidales bacterium | reverse complement strand
AAGCGAAGGATATAAAGCTTTACGAAAGCCCGATGATTTCGACCAGTCTGGTCGGCGCGATGGGGGTGGTTTCGGCTATGTTACCCGCAGCAAGTTCGACAGCGCGTTCGGGCGGGCCTTTAGCGACAGGATTGGCAGGGCCAGAGTTGACAGGTTCAGTGCCAGCAGGGTCAGGAAATGTGGCGTTCGAGGTTCTTTTGCATGGCGAACACTGGACCGGCGAGATAGAAACGGACGATACCGAATCGCTGGTGTTGGGGTCAAACGTGGAAGTGGTTTCGGTGAATGGGAATCACCTGGTGGTGAAGTCCGTTCGGTCCGGGTCAGATGTAAATAGCAGTTCTGAATAGCGATTAACAACAAGCTGGTCGGCTAATTGCCGTACCTGATAGGAGAGTTCGATGGCACTAATCAATTTTGTTCGGGATTACGAGCGAGTGGCACGGTTCCGGCTCGGTAAGTTCGAAGGAATGATGGGGCCGGGCATCGTGATCGCCCTCCCAATTATTCACCAGACGCAGAAGATCGATACCCGTATCAAGGTCCTTGATATTCCTCGACAGACGAACATCACGAAGGACAACGCACCGATCGAGATCGATTTCCTTGTTTACCTGAGAGTGATTCTCGAAGATGCGCAGAGAGCCGTTCTAGAAGTCGAGAACTACACCGCTGCTGTAGTGGGTCTTGCGACTACAACGCTTCGTGCGGTAATCGGCGACATCACCCTTGACGACGTGCTTTCACAGCGGGACCGGATAAACGAGTTGATCCGGTCAAGGCTCGATAGCGAAACTGAACGCTGGGGCATCAAGGTCACGAACGTCGAAATACGTGAGATTGACCCGCCGCGGGACATTCAGGAAGCGATGAACCGGCAAATGTCCGCCG
>CAYLWG010000012.1:0-1250 GCA_964387235.1 uncultured Dehalococcoidales bacterium | reverse complement strand
ACGAGCGTGTGCGTCGTGCAGTCGTCCTTGAGGCCGACGGGACCAAAGAGGCGGCGATCACGATTGCAGAAGGTCAAAGGCAGTCAGCCATCTTGAAAGCAGAGGGCGATAGGCAGGCCGAGATCCTGTCGGCCGAAGGTGACCAGCAGGCGGCGGTGCTACGTGCGCAGGGTTACGCAGAGGCGCTCCAGAAAATACAGGACGTCGCCAAAGGTGTTGGCACAAACACGATGACGCTCCAGTACGTCGAGGCGTTGAAGGAGATCGGGGCAGGGGAGTCGACGAAGTTCGTGCTGCCAATGGAGCTGACAAAAATGCTTGGGAGCATTGGCGGGATGACCGACAGCAGCGACTAATTCAAGTTTTTAGAAGCCATAGTTTTTGGCTGGCGACCGGGGTGAAAAACATGGTCAATAACGTCCATGGTTAGACCCTGAAAACTGGTGTGATTTTGGCCCGGTGTGGAGCATTCCGCACCGGGCCTTTTTTTGCATGAATTTCAGACCCAACCGGATTTATACACCGGATTATTTCTTAATCGACTTGATTTTCGATGATGAGCGAATCCGTATTCAAAACCCCTTTTCTTACATACGGATTACATGCAAAACACAACATCAAACACTCTGCAAATATCTGCTGGGTTACGCCGCGGTCACAAGTCGGTTAACTGGTCGTAAACTCAAGAATCGTGGCCGCAATCTGCAGGCTTGCGAGCGGCGTGAAAAACAGGGTCGAAAATTACACGCCGGAGTGGCTGATTCTAAGTCGGTTATCAGCCGCGACAAGCGCTGCGCCGATGCCTCCAGGCGGGATCGATCAAAAACTCGTTTACTGCCACAGAATTTCGTTTCAAGTACCTCCGCAATTGGAACAGAGTTGATGTCAACAGCATATCGGCCGACACATGCGCGTGATATCGAGGCCTGTAACTCCTAATCCCCATTTCGTCGTGTAGCCGGTTACAGGCACCATTTACGCCGTTCAATACCATCCGGCTTGCCGTAAGACCTGTACGGAGAGCTGAGGCAGGACATTTACGCCGCAATATGAACGGGATTGACGCCTATAACGGTATTCAGAGGGACTGGGCCACTCAGACTCGAATTTAATTCACTCGTGAACGAACCAAAATACAACTGAACCAGGACAGAGGGAGTAAGTAACGGCGTTTTGCCGCGATCTCGCTTGATCAGCGGCGTGATAAAAGCGCAACCGCAGGCGCAACAGTTGTGTTCCCGGCGCAATGT
>CAYLWG010000011.1:0-24843 GCA_964387235.1 uncultured Dehalococcoidales bacterium | reverse complement strand
CATAACAACGGTTCCAATTTTCTGGTTCATCACTGCTGCACAATTGACGGGCCGTATTCGCACTGTCACCACGCGTCTGCTGATAGCCCTTCTTACGATACCCACGATCACCGTTGTTCTGACCCTGACAAACGATCTTCATGGCCTGATGTGGACCGATGCGTTCATCGTTGGGGAACCAGGCAACCTCACCCTTAAACTCATACGCGGAAACTGGTTCTGGGTCTCTCTGGTTTACTCGTACCTTGCCTTCTTTGCTGGGTTCGGATTTCTTCTGTATCGGGCGTTTTCTGAAACATCTATGTTCCGCAGCCAGATGATCGCAACCATCTTTGCCGGATTAATCCCTCTTGCCGCCAATCTTTTGTTCCTGACCGAGCCCAATCCACTGGGTAACTTTGACCCAACACCGACATCGTTCGCTGCATCTGGGGTGATTATTGCTTTTAGCTATATTCGCTTCAAATTGTTCGACATGGTTCCAGTTGCTGTCGACGTTCTTGTCGAGAGCATTCCCGACGCCATGTTTGTGCTCGATTCGAAGGGGTACATCATCGACGCCAACCCGGCAGCGGAAAGAATGGTTGCCCTGGGTGACAAAGGATTGATCGGAAGGCATTTTTGCGACTCGCTGCCGGGTAATCTGGCAGCCGGTCATGAACTTTGCTCGGGAAGCACTCTAGCCGTTCCACGCGATGTAATAATTGAAAACCCGACTACCCGTGTACCGGTTGTTTATTCACCGACGATATCCGAACTTTCTAACGAAACCGGCAGCACCGCTGGTACCGGAGAAACCAGAAAAACGACCAGAAAAACGAAAGGAAAAGGCCGCGGCGGTCGGCTTTTAATTCTTCGTGATGTGACGGTGCAGCGAAAAGCGTCCCAGACACTGCGACGGCTGGCAAGGATCACCACAGTAAACGCGATTACATCTGATATCGCTAAAGTCCACGATGTCGAGGCGATCATGGCCATCGCAACGTCGAAACTTGCTGATCTCCTACCTGCTGCTCACTCATGCGGATTACTGCTGGATTCAGACACACGCGAATTTGTAGTCGCCAACGTTGCCGGGCCACATGTACCGTCACCGCTCAAGCTGAACTACAGAACACTAGATTCAGCCATATTCACGACGGGGCCAGCTGGTGGCGACCATGACCTGTCTGACAAAACCGATGACGTTGACGATTTAACGAATAAATTCGCCGCTTCCGGGCTTCGATCGGTTGTGGGCCACACTCTTTCGGCAAACGGCGAAACGTACGGGGTAATCATCGTTGCCAGGCCAGAGGCCGGTTCCCTGGGGCCAGCCGAAGTCGAACTGGTGAACGCCGTCGGGGCATCGGTAGCGCAGGCAATTTATGGTGCCAAATTGGTCGAAGACCTCCGAGCAATGAACGCCGAACTGGTCGAAACCCAGCAACAGATAATGAAACAGGAACGGTTAAAATCGCTGGGGCAGATGGCCGGTGGAATCGCACACGACATCAACAACGCTCTCTCCCCGGTCGTGGGTTTTTCCGACATGCTCTTGCAGCAATCGACCACCCTTGATGACCACTCCAAAAAACTGCTCCAGTTAATTCGGCTCGCTGCTCTTGATATCTCTCGAATCGTCGAGCGAATGCGTCAGCTTTATCGCGACCGCGAGGAAAGTGAATTCGAGGTCGAGCCGGTCGACGTAAGGCAGGTAGTCCGGGAAACGATCGATCTCACCCGCCCTCGCTGGCGCGACCTTCTGGGCAATGGGGGCGAGATTAGAATCTCGACAGATTTCGTCAGGGCACTGCCACAGATACCCGGAGTCGAAACGGAGATTCGCGAGGCACTTACGAACCTGGTGCTGAATTCGGTAGATGCCATGCCGGATGGTGGCCGTATCGTCATCGCCGGGTATGTGCTTCCCAGTCCTACCGAAGGCGGGCAGGCATCCCGGCCTGAACAGGTGATTATCGAAGTGATTGATGAAGGAACCGGGATGAACCTCGAAACGACCCAGCGTGCAATGGAACCCTTCTTCACCACCAAAGGGGAAGGCGGGACCGGGCTTGGCCTGCCGATGGTTCAGCAGGTGATGGAGCGGCACTCTGGAACCGTCTCTATCCATTCCCGTGAGAAAATGGGAACGATAGTCAGGCTAACTTTCCCTGCCGAATCCACAGGCGCAAAGCGTCGTTCGAAGGTGATCGGCGATGAATCAAGTGCGTCTGAACTGAAGGTGCTAGTGGTTGACGATGAACCAATGCTGAGGATGGTGGTTGAAGAAATGCTTTCGGCTGAAGGTCACTCGGTTACGGTGGCTGTCGGCGGCCCAGAGGCTTCCGAACTGGTCAGCCAGGCTTACAAATCAGGCGAACCATTTCATGTCGTAGTGTCAGATATAGAGATGCCCGTGCTAAATGGCCGGATGCTCGCGGAGTTCATCGAAACAGAATCGCCAGAGACCGACGTGATACTGATGACCGGCTGGGCAGAGCAGAAGATTGACGTCGACACTATTTCTACGCGAGTTGTAGGGCTGCTGAAGAAGCCACCGCGCCTGGCCGACATCACCGCGTTACTGGCCGTGGTCGCAAGAAATGCTACGAAGGTCGGCCCCTCGTCAGGTAACGCAGGCGATTAACCAGCCGTTTTCTGCCCGTTACGAAAGTATGGCTCGTTACTATCGCATCGGTGGCCTCAAACGCACCGCACAACGCCGGCCCTGCTTGTGATCGTAGGAATCGGCGTGCCTGTATCCGGGTTCGTTCGCGTTATTTTCATTGTGATTACTAGGCGATTTTACTGATGTATCTGGTGGATAGTGCAATTAGATTGAACAACATTGATCGGGAATGAAATGAGGTGTCCATCTCTGCTCTCACCCGGCCCACCCACGGTCTATCCCAGCTGGTATCGACCATAAACAGTTAAGCAAGGGTAAAGGTACTGACTCATGCGGCAAGAGTTTGTAAACCCGTTTCTCGGACCGGCACAAATGGTGTGGCAGAAAGAATTCGGTGTCCCACTGGATATCGTTGGCGCAGAGGCTGTGTCATACCAGTACACAACCGACGATATTACGGCCATAATCGGAGTTAGTGGAAAGCTTCAGGGCAATGTGCTTTATGGCTTCAGCGATTCGGTTTCGACCGAAGTCGTTCGCCGGATGATCGGCGAAAATATGGATGCACGTGACCCGATGGCACTCTCTGCCCTCGGCGAAATCGCAAACGTAATCACCGGCAACGCAGCAACCGAACTTGCGGCAAATGGCTTTCCATGTGACATCAGCCCGCCGGTGATAA
Source organism: uncultured Dehalococcoidales bacterium (assembly GCA_964387235.1). Classification (GTDB taxonomy): domain Bacteria; phylum Chloroflexota; class Dehalococcoidia; order Lucifugimonadales; family Lucifugimonadaceae; genus Lucifugimonas. The sequence goes on along the minus strand of CAYLWG010000011.1, from coordinate 21,550 downwards.
TCGAACCGCGCGGCAGCACGCTGACATCGACCGTCCCCAAGCAGATCCTTGTTACGTTCAAAAGCGAACTGGGCCTGCTTACCGCCAGAATCGGACTTTCCGAGAATGCCCGGTACGGCATCAAAGCGGCATAAATACACGTAACTAAACGTTTCTAGAACGAGTCCGTATTTATTGCGGACTCGTTCTGTTTTTGCCCGCTAACCAGCACCAGCCGTGAGGTCGCGCCCAGTAGCAACTGTGACGTTGCGCACGGAACTCGCGCTCTGAACTCGCGCGCTAGGCCTGAGTGCGTTTCAAGCGCGATATATGCTCCGGGTTTTCGTGGACACTGCCCATCGCCCCCGATACGATAATTCACGGTCCTGAATCAAGGGCCCCGCTGTGTGATTCCAGTATCAGGCACAGGGACGCTATCAGTGAAGCGAGTGACCGTTCGTGAATATCCACGAGTACCAGGCTAAAGAAATCCTCGATAAATACGGTGTTCCGACGCCAAGGGCCGAAGTTGCTTCGACTGCTGCTGAAGCGAAAGAAATCGCATCGCGAATCGGCGGGCGCGTAGTTGTTAAAGCCCAGGTTCATGCGGGCGGCAGAGGGAAAGTCGGCGGGGTCAAGCTCGTTGATTCACCCGACGAAGCTTATGCGGTTGCAGATGCGCTTTTAGGCACCCGGCTGGTTACGAAACAGACCGGTGTGGCAGGCGTGCCGGTTGAAAAAGTGATGATTGCGGAAACCCTGAGCATCCGCGATGAACTGTACCTGTCAATCGTTGTTGACAGTGATATTGGCGCACCCGTCGTGATGGCCAGCACAGAGGGCGGGATGGATATTGAAGAGGTGGCCGAAAACGCTCCGGAAAAGATTTTCCGAGTCGCAGGCGACCCGCTTATCGGCCTGACTACCTACCATGCCCGCGACATCGCGCTGGCCTTACAGGTACCGGCTGAAGCTCTTCGGGCAACGACCAAACTCATCACCGATCTCTACCGGGTCTTCATAGAAAACGACTGCACGCTCGTCGAAATCAACCCTCTCGTGGTGACAGAAGACAACAAGATCGTCGCACTCGATGCCAAGATCGCTATCGAAGACGATGCGTTGTTCCGGCACCCCGATCTCGCGAGTCTGCGCGATCCAAACCAGCAAGACCCTCTTGAGAGGCGCGCCGACGCCGCCAATCTCTCCTATGTAAAACTCGAAGGCGGACGTGTTGGCTGCATGGTCAACGGGGCTGGTCTGGCCATGGCAACGATGGACATCACCAAAACAGCCGGTGCCGACCCTGCCAATTTCCTTGATATAGGTGGCTCGGCCGATCAGGAACGCATCGAGGAAGCGTTCAAGATCATCATGGATGACGACGATGTAGAGATCATCCTCGTAAACCTGTTTGCCGGAATCGCCCGCGCCGATATCGTGGCACAGGGCATCGTGGCAGCGGCCAAGGAAACCAGCGCACAACTGCCGATGGTTGTTGCAATGCGTGGCACCAACGCCGAAGAAGGGGCGAAAATCCTCGCAGAATCAGGACTCAACGTCACGTCTGCCCCCGATCTCGCAGGAGCAGCCGACCTGCTAAAACAGAAGTTACTGGAACTGGGAGGCACCAACTAATGGCGATACTGGTTGGACCCGATACAAAACTTCTAGTTCAGGGGTTGGGACGAGATGGCAGCTTTCAGGCGAGTCGAACCCGGGCTTACGGCACAAACATGGTCGCCGCAGTTCACCCCGGTCGAGACGGGCAGAAGTTTGAAGATCAAGTTCCGTATTTCTCATCAGTTGCAAAAGCTGTTGAGGAAACCGGCGCGAACACCGGAGTAATTTTTGTTCCCGCACCCTTTGCGATGGACGCGATCATCGAGCAGGTGGATGCCGGGCTTGAACTTGTCGTATGTATCACCGAAGGTGTCCCGGTGCTCGACATGGTCAAGGTCATGGCCTACATCAAGGACAAGCCCACGCGTTTGATCGGTTCGAACTGTCCGGGGGTTTTAAGCCCGGCATCAAAGGCCAAAGTCGGCATCGTTCCCGGCAATATCGTTAAGCCCGGAAACATAGGCGTTGTCTCGCGGTCCGGCACGCTCACCTACGAAGCGATTGCACAGCTTGTGCAGTACGGTCTGGGGCAATCGACCTGTGTTGGTATCGGGGGCGACCCTGTGCACGGAACCACCTTCACCGACGTTCTGGAACTATTTGAGGCCGACGACGAAACCGAGGCGATCGTTTTAATTGGTGAAATCGGCGGTATTCGCGAACAGCTTGCCGCGGAATACATCAAGAATCACGTCACCAAACCCGTTGTCGCCGCTATCGCCGGGCAGTCGGCACCCGCGGGAAAACGGATGGGGCATGCCGGGGCGATCATCACGGGCAAGGCTGCACTCGCCTCTGAAAAGAGCAAGGCACTGACCGAAGCAGGCGTTCATGTAGTTGAATCTCCAACGCAAATCGGCGCCATGATGAAGGAAGTTATCGGCTAACGTGAAGTTTCCAGAGACCCGCCTGTGAAGTTTGAAGAGCGATACGTTCACACCGGCGATATTGCGCTGAACGTCGCCGAATGGCCTGCCGCTTCGCCTGGTGCCCCGCCAGTTGACGCGCCACCAGTGGACGCGCCGCCAGTATTGCTGATTCACGGCTACGGATCGAACTGGCACACCTGGGGCCGGGTGGTCGATAAGTTGGCGAAGGAATTTCACCTGTTTGCCACCGATCTCCGGGGCATGGGCAGGTCGGGGCGGTTCGGCGAGGGTTCACGTCGCCAGACTTGGGCCGACGACGTGGCTAACCTGATCGGAAAGCTCGGCGATCGACCTGTGTTTCTGATCGGTCACTCACTGGGCGGCTGGGTCACCGCCGCGGTCGCCGCGCAGCACCCTGAACTCGTTTCCAGAGCCGTACTTGTCGAACCGTACTCAGGCACGAATTCCGAGGTACACAAACAGGAGCGCAATCGACGACAAGAACACCGCGAGCAACGGGCCGAACTGATCCGGTTGGCGGTTACGCCGGATGATCTGCTCCCGGCAGTCAGAGAGCAGTATGCCGATGCGTCTGAAGATAGTGTTGGCCGGATCGCCAGAATGTGGTTCGACCTGGACCCCGTTCTGGAATCAGGTATTACCAGCCCAGCGGGTGAAACAGAAACTTTTGACGAGATTTTCAACGCGATCCAGTGCCCGACCTTGCTTATCAGAGGTGCGGTCGATAAAGGCGGAATACTCTCCGACGGGGAAGCCGACCGAGTAGCGGGCCTGATCCCAGATTCACGGTCGTTGCTGTGGCCCAGAGTAGGTCACTCACCCCACATAGCAAGAAATCACGACTTCATCCGAGCAGTAAAACGCTTCCATTCGGAATAACCGGTTGTTTTTTTTTGCGAGAGTGCCACCACAGAGCTGGGAAGAAGTGGCAACTGTTAGGATGTTGATCGACTCAAATGAACACAATTAACGACATTCAACTGCCACTTTATGTTGCTTCCAGTAGTGGAGTGAGATCAAACGGGTCCGCAAATAAATTAGCGGCTGAAGACGCCCCGTTTCACGAGTGGTACCGCTTCGTATTATCGTTCCCTTCCCACCTCGTTCGACAGTATCTCGACGAATTTGGCATCACTCCAGATCAGTTGGTTCTTGACCCTTTCTGTGGGACAGGGACAACTGTCGTCGAGTGTAAAAAACTCGGTGTTCCCAGTCTCGGTTTTGAGGCCCATCCCTGGTCACAGTTCGTCGCTAAAACTAAAACAGTTTGGGATGTCGATCCGGGAAGCCTGGGCGAAACTGCTAGAGCGATTGAGGGCAAGACCAGCAGAGTGTTCAAACGGGAGGGGATCGAGTCATTGTCGAACTCCATCCCGTCTGGGCTTGTACTCAAAGAGTTGACAATTGATGAGCATAAACTGTTGATAAAAGGGTCAATAGACCCCCTTCCCCTTCACAGGGTTCTGACCCTGCGCGATTTAATTCGCTGTAAATCCGATGGAAAAATACGCGACTTGCTCGTTTTGGCGTTAGCGCGAGCACTACCGACCAAAATCGGAAATCTTCACTTTGGTCCTGAAGTGGGAGTTCGTGGGAGTCGTCTGGATGCGGATGTGCTGGGTGAATGGATGAAAAACGTGAATCGTTTTGCCGCTGATTTGGCTGAAAACCAGCCAGTAAGTGATGTTGCCGCCACGGTTGTTCACACAGATTCCAGAACTATCAGGTTCGCTGAATACGAAAATGCCATTTCGGCGGTAATTACTTCGCCCCCGTACCCAAACGAGAAGGATTACACGCGAACAGTAAGACTTGAATCCGTTGTGATGGGTTATATGTCCGATAAAACGGAACTGAGAAGCATTAAAAAAGGTCTACTACGTTCCAACACGCGCAATGTGTATGTCGCAGATGTTGACGATACTTTTCTTCCTGGTCGAATCCCAGAATTGGAACAAATAACGACCGAAATCGAAGATCGACGAATTCGAATGGGTAAGGACTCAGGTTTTGAAAAAAATTATGCGAAAGTAACGATGCAGTATTTTGGCGGAATGGCCAGGCACCTGGAAGGGTTGAAATCTATTCTCAGGCCCGGGGCCCAACTTGCGTATGTTGTGGGTGATCAGGCATCGTATTTACGTGTTTTGATCAGAACAGGACACTTACTTTCGGAAATAGCAAATTCGCTTGGATACGAAACAGAGCGAATCGACCTTTTCAGGACGCGACGGGCGACAGTGACACGAACTGAACTACGGGAAGAAGTTCTTGTGCTGAAGTGGCCGGGTTGAGACACAGAAAGAACTATTGACAGTGCCAATTAGCGCATATGACGCGATAATCACGAAAGTGTTCTTCGACAACTTTCAGGCGGGGGCGAACCGGGTAAATTTCATCCGGCAAGATCTGGCTGATGCAGCGGAAACCCTCGGTCTTGTGGTTCGCAATTTGGGCGACATCGTTTATTCGTTCAGATACCGTAAGGATTTACCGGAATCCGTGCGAAACGTCGCACCAGCGTCCAAAAGCTGGTTGATTATGCCAGCAGGTCCGGCGAAGTATTCGTTTTGGGCAGCGTCATTCACGACCATCGAGCCAAACACGCAGCTAGTGGAAATCAAAATCCCGGATGCAACTCCCGGCCTTATTTCCAAACATGCGATGAACGATGAGCAAGCCCTGTTAGCGCGTGTGAGATACAACCGTTTACTCGACATATTCTCCGGTGTGACGTGTTACTCACTCCAGAATCACCTTCGTACCCAGATAACTGGCATTGGTCAGATAGAAACAGACGAAATTTATATTGGTATCGACCGATACGGTGTTCAATATGTGTTTCCGGTTCAGGCAAAAAGCGGTACTGACAAATTAAGCGTCGTTCAAATAGCTCAAGACGCCGAACTTTGTGCCTCTAAGTTTCCGACTTTAATACCCCGGCTTACCGCAGTTCAATTCCTTGAAAAAGATTTGATAGTTATGTTTGAGCTTCAGCGACAGGGCGTTGAAATCCGAGTTCTTAACGAGGAACATTATCGCCTTGTTGACCCGGTAGAAATCGATACTAACGACCTGTTGAGCTACAGGTCGCGTTTACCGGGTTGAACGTTGCCCCAATGACCAAGTTCCAAGAAAAGAAATTTTCGGCCAGCACTATCGAGGTGAATTACGCCGAGGGTCCGGATAATGGCCCTCCGATGCTGTTAATTCACGGACTGGGTGTCCGCTGGACCAACTGGGAACCGGTACTGAACCAGTTTGCAGCCCGGTGGCATGTTTTCGCGCTTGATCTGCGCGGCCACGGGGATTCCGGGCGTACCCCGGGAGGATATGGGTTCAACGATTACCAGACGGAAGTAATCGAGTTTTTGAAAAACAAGATTGCACAGCCCGCTTATCTAATCGGCTCATCGCTTGGCGGAATCACCGCCGCTGACGTATGCGCTCGCGCACCAGAGTTCGTTGCAGCCACGGTGTTGGAAGACCCACCTCTCTACCTGGCAGAATGGTTCGACGAATCGGACTTCGCTCCAGCATTCCGGGAAATCCTCGATCTCGTAAACAGAAACCTCGATGAGGCTGGAATTGCTATCGAATTGCGAAAGGCCGACGAAATTTCGCCCGACGATGTGATTACTGAAAGAGCAAAAACTCTCGTCAAGGTAGACCCCGAAATATGGGCTTCCGCGCTTGACGGGCGAATGACCGAATTATGGGACCCGGACGCGGTGTTAGAGGCGGTGATACCGCCGGTGCTCCTGATGCAGGCGAATCCGGATAGCGGTGGCGCACTACGGGATGTCGAGGCGACCCGTGCTATCGACCTGCTTTCGAAGGGTCGTTACGTTAAGTGGGAAGACAGCGGACACGGGATGTACCGGGAACACCCCGAACGTTTCGTCCGGCTGGTCAACGCCTTTTTCGACCAGGTGCTAAAGAACCGCCAGGCACCGTGCCCGCCCGCGAAACTGCCCTGAAACACCCGTCCCAACCACAACTACGGCAGCAGCCAGTCAGAAAACCGATGCAAGGCTAGGCCGGGTTGGAAGTTCAACGAATACGGGCGAAGGTGTGCAGCGCCGGGCTCGAACACACGCCGCGCCGATCAAAAATCCGAGAATTCGAAGAAAAACTACATCTTGGGGCATGTATACAAAAAAATTCACGGTTTTATCGCGTGTATACAGCGCAGTGCTCGAAAGTTGGAACCTAAAATGGTTACATCAGTATTTTTGTAGATTAAACTGAATCCGAGCTTTAAGACTAAATTTGGATTTCAATCCAAGATTGTGCGCTTCCGAACATCCATACACCAACACACCTGGATCGTTATTGTGGCCGTCGTTTCCACACTTGTTCCGATCGCAGGGCCGGTGATTGATCAACACTTTGCTGAGCGTCTCGCGGTACACGACCACACGTACAAGGGAACGCCCGACTTAGAACACGCACACGCCTACGATTCAGACTCGAAAAACTTTGAGTCCGATCCTGACGTAATCATCACGATGTCGAACGACGGAAGTATCGGCGGTTCCTTCTTTCTCATAGAACCTCAATCCCTTCGTGGCGACGATGCAGATGGGATTCGTTTCTTGCGTCCGTCGGACAGCGAACGACCGGACGAGATCAAGCTTACGGTTCCTGTGCGGCCGCCGCGACTGGCTCCCATATTGAACAAAACGGAGCCAAACGTCCGATTAAATCTGGTGTGACAGCGCGAATTTCATAGTCGTGCGGTACTCCTGACTTCGAGTTGGCTCCGGTTACCGGACTTCCACTTCAGGAGCAGCATCGATGCATCCAGTTCAGCGCGCACGGGTTTCAACGTCCGTATTCAAACGAATCGGCGTGGGAATCATAATTGCCCTCGGGGCATCCGTAGCAGTACTCGCCGCTTACAGCGGCGCTGATAAATCTGTGTACGAGTTTTCCGGTGCGGTAAGCGACCCTCCACGTGTTATGAAGGACTTCGTACTTACCGACCAGCACGGTCAGGATTTCCAACTTTACGAAGATGGGAACGACGTGTCGCTGGTGTTTTTTGGCTACGCGATATGCCCGGACGTATGCCCGACAACCCTGTCGGACCTGATTCGGGTCAAACGCACGCTGGGTGAGTCGGCGGGCCGTGTTTCGTTCATCTGGATCACGGTTGATCCCGAGCGAGATTCGCCCGGAATAATGGGCCAGAGGATAGCGGTGTTCGACCCCGAATTTCTGGGTCTGTACGGTGACCGCAAGACTCTCGAACCGGTCTGGGACGACTTCAACGTCGTTGCGTTTCGCGAAGAAGCCCAGGGTAGCGCCGCTGGCTACCTGATATCCCACTCGGCTTTCACATACCTGATCGATCGGGATATGAGGATGCGCGTGGTTTTCCCCTTCGGAGCCAATCCTGATGACATCGCGGCCGATGTAGCCGCAATTCTCAAAGAACAATAAAAGGTTTATCAAATGTTTAGAAAAACAAAATCCCTGGTGGCCATTGGCCTGGCCATCCTGATCGTGCCGTTGTTTGCGGCCTGCTCATCTGAGCCTGAACCGGCTCCCACGCAAGTGCCAGTGCCAACAATTGCGCCAACTGCCGTTCCGACTCCCACTCAGACACCGGAACCCGCTCCGAACATCACGATATCGGATGCCTGGGCCCGGCCCGCCGCGATGATGATGGCTATGGACGACTCGACGGGCAGCATGGACGACTCGATGAGCGGCATGGACGACTCGATGAGCGGCATGGACGACTCGATGAGCGGGATGCACGCTGCCGGTGCTACCACTGCCGTCTACTTCACATTAATCAATAGCGGCAACGCCTCAGATACGCTGATCGAGATCGTGGACGCAATGGTCGAGACGAGCGGAGACCTCGCCGCAGCGGTCGAACTGCACGAGAGCAGAATGCAGGACGGCGTGATGTCCATGCAGAAAGTCTCAGGGGTCGAAATCCCCGCTGGTGAAAGCGTGATGCTGAAGCCGGGCAGTTACCACGTGATGATTCTCGGCCTCAAACGCGATCTGACACCTGGTGAAAACATCACTCTGAAATTGAGATTCAGTTCTGGTGATGAGCAAACCATTGTCGTTCAGGTCCGCGAACCATAACGTGGCTGCAATGAACACAAAAATTTTGCAGATCAATACGATCGGCCTAATCGTGCTTGCGCTCGTGGCAGCCGTCTGGATCTGGCAGAGTTCGGTTCTGTCGGGCCCGCGGGAGATCGTTATCGATGTCCCGCGGGGTACCGCAGAGTTGATCGCTAAAGGAGCAGATGTTTCGGTTATCCCCGAAGTGATACACATGACTGCCGGGGACAAACTCGTCCTGATGAACAACGACATCATCGACCACAGAATCGGTGGTTTTGTTGTCGCTGCCGGTGCAGTAGTCAGGGCCCGTTTTCAAGACTCAGGCACCTTCGGCTACATCTGCAGTGTGCATCCCACCGGCCAAACTGTGATCGAGGTTGCCGAACGCGTTAACCCCGCTCCAATGCTGTGGACTGCTCTGGCGCTGTTAGGTGTGCTGGCACAGGTCAACGGAATCGCCCTCGAAAGATGGGGCTCCAGGAGAAGTGAGGGAATTATGGCATTCGGCTGGGTAGCCCTGATTGTCGGCATCGTGTTTGCGATCAATTCGTCCGGAATTCTGTCCGATGAGAGATTGGTTATCGATAACCCCGTCGAGTCAACCCCGGAATCCGTGGCGGCGGGCAGCATCACGTACGGATACTTTTGTTCGACTTGCCACGGTGATTCGGGTCTTGGTGATGGCCCCCTGGCGGCCGGGCTCGACCCACCACCTGCGGACCTGCTCATCCATGTTCCGCTGCACTCAGACGGCGATTTATTCAGATTTGTTCAGGAGGGAATTCCAGGCAGCAGTATGCCCCCTCTTTCGGGCGTGATTTATGAACCGGCGATCTGGCATCTGGTGAACTATCTGAGGACTATGGAATGACGGCCCCGACAACGGCAAACAACGGTTTCCGGTTCTGGGTCGTCATGGCTGTGGCGTTAGCTATTGCTGTTCTGGCATCGGGCTGTAGTCGGGCGCAAGAGTCGGGTCGCGACAAAGCGCCCGACTTCGAAATTCGACTGTATGACGTCAATTCCGGAGTACACAACCGCAAATTACGGCTGTCGGATCTCAACGGACAGGTGGTGGTGCTGAATTTCTGGGCAACCTGGTGTGCGCCATGTCGGGCGGAAATGCCCATTCTCGATGCGGCCCACGCGGAGATGTTCGACAAAGCTGCCCGGGCTGCAGTTGTTGGCGTGGACATGGGGATTTCACCTGACCCGCCCGATTCAGCAACTATCAAATTCCTCAAAGAGGTGAATGTTTCCTACCCGATAGGCCATCCGGGGGAACACAACGTGGGCATCGACTATGGAGTGACCGCACTCCCGGCGACTTTACTGATCGACCAGGAGGGTTTTATAGCGAAGAGGTGGCTGGGACTAATAACGTTGGAGGAACTGATGCAGGCCGTTGACGAACTTCTGGAGGGGCAAGCTCTCAGTAGCTGAAAACGTGGGTCTGCTGGCCGACTCTGCGTATGAGACGTTCGAATCGTCGACCGGAGAACGTCAGTGGCTGTGCGCCCGGAGCTAAAAGAAAATCAGCCGCACGGCGTTCAGCATCACCGCCCCGAGAATTCCCGCACCGATATCGTCGAGCATGATGCCCCAACCACCGGGCAATGCCTCCAACCGCCGTATCCCGGCAGGCTTCAAAATATCCAGCGCCCGGAACATGAAAAACCCGGCGATCATCCACGGCCACGTCACTGGCAGGAACACGACGGTCACCCACATCCCAACCCATTCGTCGATCACGCCGCGTGAAGGGTCGATATCGTCTTCAGATTCGATGTAACTCGTAGCCCATACACCGGCTACTGTCGCTACACCTATCAGAGCGAAAAACCATAGTGAATCGCCCGACCCACCCGGATTAAACAGGTCGCCTGACCCGCTCGTAGTGAAATCGAGCAACCAGTAAACGATCAGGGCAGCCGCCGTGCCCACAGTCGCCGGTGCCACGAACGGCCATCGCCCGGAACCAAACCCGGTCGCAATCGTTTCGGCAATAAACGAAATCGCCAGGTTCCGCCCCGAATCCGATCCTGAATCTGAGTTTGAGGCTGAACTTTTATTCGACACTGGGTTCCTGCATATCGCTACCCGGTGTTCTTCAGGCCGGCCGCTACGCCATTGATCGAAAGCAGCAAGGCCCGCTCCACCGATGAGTCGATTTCGTCGGATGCCCGTCGACGCACCAGCAACGAAACTTGCAGATAGTTCAGCGGATCGACGTAATATTCGCGCACCGCAAGCGTACGTTTCAGAACAGGCTGGTTGTCGAGCAGGTTTTCCTGGCCGGTTATCCAGAGAACTTCTTTCACCGCCCGATCGCGCTCTGCTTTTATGCCATCGAAGATATGGTGCAAGCTCGGTTCAACCAGTGCCTCAACGTAGCGACCGGCTATCTCCATGCTCGATTTCACAAGGGTCATCTCGACATTTGATATGAAAGTTCTAAAGAAGGACCATTCCTCGAACATCTCCTCCAGCACGCCATCCATTCCGGCCTCTCGCGCCTCGGACAACGCCTGTCCAACCCCAAAATACCCTGGAACGATCTGGCGACTCTGCATCCAACCGAAAACCCATGGAATCGCCCGCAGATCGCTGATACTGCGCGAATCGTAACTATTACTGGTACTGGCCCCCGATGCGCCAGCACCGGAAGCGCGCCGGGCAGGACGCGACCCGATATTCATTCCGGCAAGTTCTTCGACCGGTGTCGAAGTCATGAAATATTCAACAAACCCATCGGTCTCGATCAGGCTGCGATACTTGATGAACGCCCGTTCCGACAGCCAGTCCATCGCGCTGAACCACCTGTCGAGCTTGGTGTCATCGTGGAGCGGTTCCGAATGGAGGAGAGAGGCTTCGATAACAGCAGCAACCGATAATTCAAGGTGGTTTCGGGCAAGTTCAGGCAGGCCGTATTTATCGGAGATGACCTCGCCCTGTTCAGTGATCTTGATACGACCATCGACGGTTGCGTACGGCTGGGCCATAATCGCATCGTTAGTCGGCCCGCCACCGCGACCTACCGTTCCGCCTCGACCGTGAAATAGTCGAATTGCCACGCCATGTTTCTCGCCCACCGAACGCAGTGCCCGCTGTGCTTTGTACAGTTCCCACTGCGAGGTCAGGATGCCGCCGTCTTTGTTGGAATCGGAATACCCGAGCATCACCTCGACTATGCCGCCTGATGCCATTACAAGCAACTTGATCTCTGGAATCGACAGGTATTTGTCCATCACCTCGTGACACCGCTTGAGGTCCTCGATCTCTTCAAATAACGGCACTACCGAAAGGCGTGAAATACCCTCGTCGGGTACTACAAGACCAGCCTCTTTCGCCAGCACAAGCACCGCAAGCAGGTCGTCGATATCGCGTGTCATGGCGACAATCCAGCTTTCGATCACCTGATTCCCGTACTCGTCCTGGGCCTGCCTGACAGTCTCGACAAGATCGAGCACTTCGGTGGTGGCCGACGTGAACGAAGCTGCCCTCGATGTCAGGACTCGCTTCGATTTGAGTTCAGTTACAAGTCGCACCGACCGCTCTTCGACCGACAGGCCTGCGAACCCACCGGGGGTGTTGTCGACCCGGTCGATTAGTTCGTCAACCGCCGCCCCGGTAATCTCGGCGTGTTGCCTGATGTCCATCGTAGCCAGGGTCATCCCGAACGCCGATATACGCTGTATAAGTCGTCGCACCTCGCCGTTGGCCGATGAAGTGCCCTGGTTGGCTTCCAGCGAATCGAGCATCACCTGGAGATCGGCCAGTAACGGGGCGACGTTTGAATAACGTGGTTTGTTGCCTTTGGACTTATGACCTTCCGAAGCCGCGATGCCGTTCTGGAGCCGTTCGTAGATAAAAGCGCACTTCAACCGATACGGCTCTTCCTCGTCGAGGTTCTTGAACTCTTCCCAAACACCGGGCAGTTCAGCACGGTCGTCTTCCAGCGATTTTGTGAGGGCGTCACTTATCTCGACAATGCGAATCGACTGGCTGAGCGTCTGTGCCAGTTCGGCAACGGCCGGTGCAAACAGCTTCAAAGCCCGTTCATGTTGCAGGTCGAGTATCTGCCTCGTCAGCTTGTGAGTAACGTTCGGGTTGCCATCTCGATCACCACCCACCCATGTGCCGAACCGCAGCGGTCGTAAAGTCGGGGGCCTGGAGATACCGAACAGTGCAAGTTGCTCGTCGAGTGCTTCATGAACGTCTGCAATAGCAGAACCGAACATGTCCTCCATGTAGTAGATGATGTTGCGGGCTTCGTCCACCGGGAGTGGCCGCTGGTGGCGTAGTTCGTCGGTCTGCAGAATCTCCTCGATAACCTCAGACAGCCTGCGGTCTATACGGCGCAGTTCCGATTCCAGAAGCCTCGGGTTCGATCGTTTTTCGAGCAGTTCTCCCATCCGCCTCAGTTTGGTGAGTATCGAACGCCTCGCGGCCTCGGTGGGGTGGGCTGTGTAAACCGGGCGAACTTCTAATCGGTCAATCAGGTCACTTATTTCGCTAACCGGAACGTTCGCCTCTCGTATTCGGCCAAACGCCTCCTCAAGCCATTCTCGCCTGGCCCCCGCGACGCCTTTGAATTCGATGCGATGGTGCTGTTCGGCGACGTTGGCAAGGTGGAAATAGCTGGTGAAAGCGCGCACCACGCGAATTACCAGCCAGAGCGATGAATCGTCGAGTTTGGCAAACAATTCTTCGCGCAATTCTCGGTCGGGAGAATCCCTGAACGAACGGGTGGCGGCCCGCACATACTCAACCAGTTCGTACAGTTCATCGCCCCACAGCGATCGCAGGGTTTCGCCCAGCATGTCGCCCATACGGCGGATATCGGCGCGCACGGCCGCATCTTCGCTGTCGAACCGGGTAATTTCCTGGGTGTTCACGTTCGTGCGCTTTTCTTCTTCGGGTGTTGAGGTTTTTTCGTTGGATTGAGCGGAAGCCATTACAGGTTACTTACAGAAAATTAGAGCCACGCTGATGCCCAGCCGAGCGTCTGTTCTGTATTGCCGCTCGGCCCGTACTCGCAGCCGACCCAGCCTTCGTAGCCAATTTCGTCAAGGTACGGCAATAAGAAGTTGTAATTTATCTCGCCCGTTCCCGGCTCATGACGGCCCGGGTTGTCGGCAATCTGGATGTGCTTGATCGCTGTCAAGTTTTCTTTGACCGTTAACGCCAGATCGCCTTCCATTATCTGCATGTGGTAGAAATCGTAAAGTACCGAAAGATTCGGGTGCGCGGCTTCATCGATCACGCTCAGTGCCTGCTTCGTAGTGTGAACGAAGAACCCCGGCTGATCCCGTGTATTGATCGCCTCAACCAGCGCAACTACGCCCACTTTCGCGAGTTCCTCGGCTGCGTAGCGCATGTTCGCGATAAGCGTTGCCCTGATTTCGGCAGATTCAACGCCTTCGGGTGCTGGCCCCACACCAATGTTCACGCCGATGCAGCCAAGCCCCGAGGCATACTCTACGGCCTGGGCTGTCCGTTCTCTGTAAAGGTCGGTTCGGTCGGGGCGCAGCGCTATGTTGTGCAGCCCGGTATCGGGGTCTCTCACAGGGGAGTTAATGATGACGTGCTGGAGGTTGTTGCGTTCGAGCCGTTCGACTATCTGTTCGACTGTTGCCGAATAAGGCGCCTGTAGTTCAACGCCTTTAAAGCCCGCCCGCGCCGCAGCGTCGTAACGGTCTAGCAGGTCGTATTCATTGAACATCCACTGAAGGTTTGCTTCGAGTTTCGGCATTTTTTGTCCGTTAGGTTGGCAGCGCTTATCTTGTGTGTTGTCGCTGATCTATCGCACTGGTGCGCACTGGTGTCGGCCAATTAGTCAGCACGGCAACCGGTATTTTTACAGGCTTCTTAAACGTGGGATGGGTAGGCCGGCAAACTACAGAAATTTCGCAGCCCAGCCCAGCCCTGCAACGGTGTCACCGGCCGGGGCGTATTCGCAGCCCACCCAGCCGTCGTAGCCTTTCTCATCAAGGTACGGCAGCAGGAAGTCGTAGTTCAATTCACCAGTACCCGGCTCATGGCGACCCGGGTTATCGGCGAGTTGGTAGTGGCCGATCACGTCAAAATTCGCGTCGATGGTACGCGTCACATCGCCTTCCATAATCTGCATGTGGTAGATGTCGTACTGAACCTTCACGCTTGATGATTCGGCGGCTTCAACAGCGGCCCGGCTCTGGCCTGTGCCGGTCACCGAGTAACCGGGAATGTCGACTGTATTTATTGCTTCGAGTAGAACAGTGATATTTGTTCCCGACACTGCCTTTGCCGCGAACTTGAGATTTTCGATCAGGGTTTCCTGCATTTTCATATTGCTCACCCCTGAAACGCACTTGCCAGCGAGCACGGTCAGGCGTTCGCAGCCGAGAGCCTTCGCGTATTCGACCGCAGTCCCAACACCGTCTTGAAACTCACCGACACGGTCTGGCAGGGAACCTATGCCGCGCTCCCCCGCGGCCCAGTCGCCAGCCGGGAAGTCGAACAGAACCTGCTCCAGGCCATGCTGATCGAGTTTTTCTTTGATCTGTTCGGCCGGGTAGTCGTACGGAAAGAGATATTCGACGCCCTTGAACCCGGCCTTCGCTGCCGCTTCAAACCGATCGAGGAAATCGACTTCGTTGAACATCATCGAAAGATTTGCGGCGAGCTTGGTCATTGCGCGTAGTTCCTCGTATCGGGACAGGTTTCAGGTTCTATTTCCAGCATTTTCTACTGGTGAAGTGGCATCAGGGCCAGACAATACTACGTGTTCGCAAGAAATTGAACACTGCTCTGGCAGGATTGGCAAAAACAACTGGTCAATAATGAATCGCAGTCCCGACGCCGCCGCCCGCCGCTATGCTGTCGCCGGTGATAGCGATTGAAAGCGGCGAGGCCAGCATTGTTACAACGTACGCGATGTCCGATGCGTTGATGATGGTCCGGATCGAGTTGTTGCCGGCCATCTGCTTCTCGATCTCGGCCTCGCTCACCCCCGCCGCTTCGGCGCGTTTCGCAATCACCCCGGCGGTGGCTTCGGTGCGGGTCATGCCGGGGTGAACGACCGTTACGTTAATGCCGTGTGGGCCAAGTTCGTCGGCCAGATTCTTGGTCATCGCCGATACCGCGACGTTGCGCACGGAACCGATGATTGTTCCGGAGTTTCTGGACGCCATGCCCGATATGTTGATGATCCTGCCCCAGCGCTGCGCAATCATCAGGGGAGCAACCTCGCGGGCGCAGCGCAGGTAGCCCATCACCTTGATATTCATGTGATCGTTGAATTCTTCTGCAGTGATTTCGGAGAGGGCCGGGATTGCGCCCTGCCCACCGGGACGCGCTGCGCAGTTGACGAGAATGTCGATACCACCAAGGAGGTTTCTGGTTTCGGCAATCAGATTTTTAACACTGGCGTCAGAGCCTGTATCGGCTACGACTCCTTCAATTTTCGCAATTTTGGAACCAGTTTCGCGCGTTAGCTCGGCGACCGTCGCTTCGAGTGTGTCTCTGTCGCGTGCGGCGATCACTACCGATACGCCTTCTTCAGCAAGAGTTCGGGCGATCGCTTTGCCGATGCCACGACTGCCACCGGTGACCAACGCCCTTTTGCCATGAAGTTTTAGGTCCATCTCGTTCCCTTTGGCTCGTTCCCTCTTGCAAGTACGCCGAGTTCGTTCAGAGTTTATCCGGCCCCCACAACCTGCCCGGCGGTTGGTGGCCAGAGAACCCATGCAGTCAACCGCCCATGTCGAGATGGCAGTGAGCCGCCCAGAATGGCTGTATTGAGCGCTTGTTCGTCGTCCGGCAGCGCACATCCGTTCGCCCGACTGTGAGCCTGCGCGCTGGCGGGGCTTACTGACGTTTGTTTTTCACGTAGTCGATGATTGCGGCCAGGCCATCGGGCGGCGCACCTAATCGAATGGCCTCAGCAACGTCTTTTTCCGATTTCTCGTCTTCACCAATCGCCGCATGTGCAACCGCGCGGTTTCCGTGTGCATCAGAAACTCCGGGGTTCATATCTATCGCTCTTGAGAAGTTGGTAATCGCCTGCTCGAAATCTCCCATCGAAAGGTAAGCCGTACCGAGATTGAACTGAATTTCTGGATTTTCTGGTTCCAGCCAGGCCGCTTCTTCAAAATCGGTCGCCGCCTTATCTGGAAAACCTAACTGGGCCGATTTCAAGCCACGTTGAAAAAAATCATCAGCCGTTTTCGGTGGGAAACTAATGTCAACCTGACTATCAGACCCGGCTTCGTCGTTCAATGATTCATCTTGTGCTGGTGGCGTGGTCAAATGTGAAAGCTCCGCAACGTGCCGAACATCGCTCAATCCCATAACGGTTTTCAATGCTAACCCGAGACAGCCCGGCACTATGCTGGACTTCGTGTTAGAAATATCGTTCTAATTTAGTCGCCTAGCGTGACGAAATCACACTCTGGAATGCCCGGCACTTACCTAAGAGAAGCAGATGAAAATAGTCATTATCGGCCAGTCCGCATTTGGGAAATCGGTACTTGAAGCCCTGGTGGACGATGGTCGGGACGAGATCGTCGGAGTGTTCGCTCCGCCCGTACGTCCCAACGCCTCTGCCGACCCCATCACCGATGCTTCAACCGAACTGGGCATCCCTGTTTTCGTGTTTAATCGGTTGCGGGATAGGGAGGCAATCGACCAGTTCAAGTCGCTTGAACCTGAACTCTGCGTAATGGCGTTTGTTACCGATATTGTGCCAATGGAGATGATCAACTGTCCGTCGCTCGGGACTATCCAGTACCACCCGTCCCTGCTGCCGCTCCATCGTGGGCCAAGTTCGATCAACTGGCCGATAATTCGTGGAGAAACCGAGACAGGGCTCACTATTTTCTGGCCCGATGAGGGGCTCGACACCGGGCCGGTGCTCATGCAGAAACGCATCGGTATCGGGCCTGAAGATACGCTGGGAAGCATTTACTTCAAGAGGCTGTTCCCGCTTGGGGTCGAGGCACTGGTTGAATCGGTCGGGCTTGCTCGTTCGGGCGACGCACCGAGAACCGCTCAGGATGATTCAAAGGCGACTTATGAGGGCTGGTGCAAGGCCGAAGATGTCGTTATCGACTGGGCCGCACCTACATCCACGATCTACAACATGATTCGTGGGGCCGATCCGCAGCCGGGGGCAAATACCAGGTTTGATGGGGCAACAATTTCGCTCTACAACGCTTCGTCATCTATCGCATCGACCGAAAACACTGGGCTGGAAAGCTCGTCACCAGAAAAAGGCCAGGATGACATGAGCTTCGGGCCGGGCCGGGTGATAGCGATAGGCGAACCGGGAATTGCCATCTCGACTATCGACGGACGGGTAAACGTTGGGCGGGTCAGGGCCGCAGGCGAGAAAAAGATCGGTGCAGCAGAATGGGCTACATCAATGGGCCTTAAAGTGGGCGACAGGTTCGAAAGTTAGAACCCCCCTGTCACTCGCTCTCGCCTAAAAACCCGGCAATAAGTTCGTTCACCTGACCGGGGTTGTCCAGCAACGGCACATGGCCAGAGTTTTCAACCACATGCAAACTAGCGTTCGGTGCGAGTTCCGCTAAACGGTAGCCGTGCGCTATCGGGAACAGCTTATCTTCTGCGCCCCATATAACCAGCATCGGGTTGGTGATGGATCGGAGTTCGTCGTCTGTGAAGATCGACTTCTGGCCGCTCAAACCTGTGATCGCCCGCAAACTCGCCCTCATCGCCTTAGCGTGCCCGTTCGTCAGAGTTACATCGTATGAATACCGCATGTAAGCCCCGGCATCTTCGAAATCACTGTTGAAAACCTCTATATTTTTGAAGAATTTATCGTGTCCCCACCGGTTCGGTCTCATAATCATTCGACCAATCAACGGCACGCTCGCCAGTTTGAGAATTAACGGAAACGCTTTTCCCAGCCCTGCGCTGTCAATCACTACCAGTTTGTTGAACCGACCCGAACCCGCCAGTGCCATCGCCAGAGTTGCCTGCGCTCCCATTGAAAGCCCCACAGCATCGACGCGGTCAAGGCCAAGCGCATCCATAAAGCCGGTCAGATAACTGACGAGCGATTCCGTGAGTGGTGATTCGTAAGGGTCCTGACTCGACAGCCCGAAAACCGGGTGATCGGGGACGATTACGCGATGGGTTTTCGCCAGTACTTTGATCTGCCTGAACCATATCGCTGAACCCGCCCCGCCACCGTGAAGCAGCAACACAGGAGGGCCATCTCCATAATCGAGATAGTGAATCCGCCGATCACCAACACCCAAATACTCTCCCCGGTATTCCAGCCCTGTCCGTTCGAGCAATGCCAACATGCTCGAAAAAATCTGTTGCTCAGCCGGGTCGGGTTTGTATCGGAAATTCATGCGGTCGCGTGCTTGTAGTTTCGATGGATTTTATGGAGTGAGTGGGCGATCAGGAGGGATTTTAGACCCGTCTGAGTATAAACACGCCAAAATTCTGGATATATCGCAAATGATCCGACCTACAATCGTCGTCACGCAATGAAACAGCAAACAAACACAGGAACCGGAAGTCCAAAAACGCCCGACGGGAAACCGCTGGTTCAGCCCAGCCTGCAACACCAGGCGTGGGACCTGCTGGAATTTACCAACGTACGCCAGCTTCTGGCCGGGCGAACGCGGTTCTTCATGTCGCGCGAAATGGCACTCGATGCCGAACCGCTGATCGATTTTGAAGATGTGGAGCGGTTGCAGGACGAAACCGCCGAGGCGGCACTGATGCTATCGACAATAGGCGATATTGGCCTCGTCGGGGCACTCGACCCCCGTGATCTGTTACGGCGCGCTGCAATCGGTGGAGTGTTAAACGGGGAAGAGATCGTTTCGGTACTGCTACTGCTCGATTCGATCTGGACCGCCCGTAACACAGTTATTTCGATGAAGGGCAAGGCACCGTTGCTGGAAGGCATTGCCGCTGACATACCCGATTTACGCGGCCTGAGCGACGAAATTTTCAAATCGATTTCGGATCGCGGCGAAGTTCTCGATTCAGCAACGCCGAAGCTGGCCCGGTTACGTTCGAACGTGAGCAAAACGTTCCTGCGGGTAATGCGTGTTATGGAGCGGATCGCCAGCAGCCGCAGCGTAAGGCCGTCGCTCCAGTCGGGCGCTATAGCAACACGCGGCGACCGGCTGGTGCTGGAGGTGAGGGCCGATGCCCGTGAATCGGTGCCGGGGATTGTTCACGATGTATCGGGCAGTGGATCGACGCTTTTTGTTGAGCCGTTCAAGGCAGTCGAACTATGCAATACATGGCGAGAGACCGCGGCCGAGTCACAGCGGGAAGAAGAGCGAATTCTGAGGCGGATGTCACAGCTAATCGGTGATCGAGAAACCGAGGCACTGGTGGCTGTAGAGTCCGCCGCTGCGCTGGATTACATAACAGCCCGCGCCCGGCTCGCTGCGGGAATGAAGGCCCGTCGGGCCGAGACGATGCCCTCCGGTTCCGATAACGTCGTAAACCTTGTGGGGGCAAGGCATCCCCTGCTTGGCGACGATGCTGTGCCGATCACCATAAATATCGGCCCGGGATTTCGCGGTCTCGTGATTACCGGCCCAAACACTGGCGGAAAGACTGTGGCGATAAAAACCATTGGGCTTTTCGCGTTGATGCACCAGTCGGGAATGCAGCTGCCGTTTGAAGACGGTTCCCTTGCTGTGTTCGATGCGGTGTATGCGGATATCGGAGATTCTCAGTCGATCGAACGGTCGGTGTCAACGTTCTCATCGCATATGGGCAGGGTGATCGAGATTTTGCTTGAGGCGACGCCGAATTCGCTAATTCTCCTCGACGAACTCGGTACAGGCACCGACCCAGAGGAGGGTTCGGCGCTGGCAAGGGCGGTTTTATCTCACGCGGCAGCCAACGATATGCCAATAGCCATCACTTCCCACTACCGGGCGGTGGCCGAATATGCGGCCGAGTCGGAAGATCTCGCCAATGCTTCCGTCGAACTGGACCCCGACACGATGATGCCCACTTACCAGGTTCTAATGGGCATTCCGGGCCGAAGCTACGCACTTCTTGTCGCACGACATCTCGGAATGCCGAGCGACCTTCTCAAAGAAGCGCAGTCGATGTTGGACCCGAGCCGGGCTGAAGCCGAAACTATTCTTCAGCAGTTACAACGTGAACGAGCGGAAGTCGTTCGTATTCGAATGGAGACAGAGGAGGCAAGAATCGAGGCCGAATCGGCGAGACGGGATTTGCAGAACAAGCTTTCAAACGTGATGCGTGCCCAAGAAGACATGATCGAAAAATCTCGCATGGAACTCAGACGGACGACCGATGAGGTGCGCAGGAGTCTTCGCCAGATTGTCAGCAAGGCACGCAACGATAACGACCTCGCTACTGCGCAGCGGGCACTCGGGAGAATTCGCAATCAGTTTTCAGACCCGACATGGCTGCCGGTTGCCCCGCCCGAAGATCTGGATACCACTGATGATTCAGAGTCGAATCGTCCGCTTGAAGCGGGTGACCATGTTGAAATAAAAGGACTGAACGTAAACGCACGAGTAGTTGGTGTGGCAGCCGACGGAACTGTCGAGTTGATGATGGGCAACGCCCGTATCGAATTGAACAAACGACAGTTACGGCGCATTCCTGGCCCAGTTGCCCCGGGTAAATCTACGAGTACATCTCCGGGCAATTCCGGTGAACTTCCGAGTGTGACCGTAGATACCGTCGAATCAGAAGAAAACAGCGGAGAACTGGACCTGCGCGGCGCACGCGTGCACGAAGCGGAAGAGCTGGTGAGGCGGTTTGTGGATAACGCGTCGCTTCAGGGACTAACGAGTGTCCGAATTATTCACGGCGAGGGGACAGGGGCGCTTAGGGAGGCGGTGAGGGAGCTTCTGGCGAAACACTCTCTCGTGGCATCGTTCAGTGCCGCAACCCGAGAGCAAGGCGGCAACGGCGCGACTCTGGTGGAGCTTTAG
>CAYLWG010000010.1:13891-26882 GCA_964387235.1 uncultured Dehalococcoidales bacterium | reverse complement strand
TCCCACGCTGGTACTCGCTGGTGGCGGGCATGTTTCAAAGGCGATATCGCGCATTGCCGAGACACTCGGGTTCCGTATATTTATCATCGACGACCGCGAAGAGTTCTCGAATCCCGACCGGTTTCCAGAGGCCGACAAGACGGTTGTTTCCGACTACGGATCGGCCTTTGAAAAGCTCGCTATCGGCACCAATTCGTTCATAGTCATCGCTACTCGCGGGCATCGTTACGACGCGTCGGCCACCGCGGCCGCAATGCGAACCCCGGCGAGTTATGTTGGCCTGCTCGGTTCACGCCGCAAGACAATACTCATCTTCGAAGAACTTTTCGCCCTGGGCTTCTCTATGGAGGAGGTTCAGAGTGTCAGGTCGCCTATCGGACTCAGTATTTCGGCTCGAACCCCAGAAGAAATAGCCCTGTCGATAATGGCCGAGATCGTGGCATTCAGGCTTGGCGGTGATGGTGGCGTGCTGAAGCTGGACGACCGCCTGATACGAAAGGCCGCTGAAAAGGCCGCCAGAGGCATCGAAAAGAATCAGCCGCAACTTGCTGGTTCAGGCCCCGCCGGATCGGATTAAGGCCAGGAGCAAGATGTCGTCGTACAACGCCGTGGGAATACTCCTTGCCGCTGGCGAGTCGAGCCGTATGGGCCGCCCCAAGCCACTTCTGCCCTGGCGCGGAACGACTATGGTCGAGTACCAGATGAACTCGTTGCTTCAGGGCGGCTGCGATCTGGTGATCGTTGTAACCGGAAAATACGACACCGAGATGGCCCCGCTGCTAAACGACCGCCCCGGCATTGTCAGGGCCTATAACCCGGATTACGCGGAAGGCAAAGCGACATCTGTAAGAGTTGGAATCAGCAAGGTCCCTGACGGCGTTCACTCGATCGTGCTGCTGGCCGTGGATCAGCCCCGACCTGCCTGGGTGATAGAAAGAGTGCTGAAAATTCACACCGATTTTGGTGCTGAAGTAACAACGCCGGGTTACGACGGGCACGGGGGTCACCCGCTGGTGTTCGATTCCTCGCTGCGAAACGAACTTGCTGCGGTTACTGAAGCGGGTGAGGGCGTCAGGGCGATTTTCAAGAAACCCGACCTGAATCATCACCGGGTGAAGTTTGAATCGGCCATAGTACGACTCGATATCAACACGCCGGAAGCCTACGAAGACGCGCTGGCAACTTATGCTGAACTTGCGCGCCATAACGGCTAACATGCGTCGATATGGCTACACCTGTCCCTGAGAAACTCTGGGTAAAGATTTTTTTCTATCCCGCTGCGATACTTTTCGGAGGCGGTACTCTTTTGGTCTGGGCATTTATGCACCTGGTGGCGTTAAATTTCGCCTGTGGTTGCTCGCCAGTGCCATTTGTTCAATTCGATCTGAGTTCAAGAATCTTTGGTGCAATCATAGTCGGCGCACCGCTGCTTGCGGCCGACTGGTTTGTGTGGCACCAGTGGATCAAATACAGGCGTGAAGCGAAATGGGCCGCTGCGTATCACGAAAAAAACCTGCCGGATTACGCTCGGCGAAAAGGTTATAAGTAGCGACCGCGCCATAAGCACGTCACGGCTTCTGGTTCAATGGCCCTAGCCCATGCGGGTGTCATGCTCGCTCCGGCAAAAAAAACGGTACGCTCGAACAGATGACACACAACGACCTCTCCCCTACTCCGTCTGGCAATCCCTCTGGTAATCCCTCTGGTAATCCCTCTGGTAATCCTCTTGACGATGCACGGGATTTCCTTCTGGCAACTGGCATAAATGGCTGGCTGACACGCGATTACAGGTACACCAATCCGGTTTTTGAGGCGGCACTTGGACTCCGGGTTGAACACCTGACGCGACCAGTGTGGCTGTGGATACCGGCGGATGGCGCGCCGCAGCTTCTGGCGCATGAAGTCGATGCCGGCCGCTTCCCGGAGGGTTCCCCCGAGATATCTGTGTACGTGAACCGCGACCAGATGGTGGCGGGTTTGCGGGATTTGCTTGGCAACAATGCGCTCGCCTCCCCCGGCAAGGTCGCCATGGAATATTCGCCAAATTACGAGTTGCCGCGAGTGGGACGTGTCGATGCCGGGACGATAGAGCTTGTGCGCTCGTTTGGTGCAGAAGTAGTGCCGTCGGGTGATGTGATTCAGTACGCAACCGAACGCTGGACGCCCGATCAGTTGCAGTCGCATTTTTACGCGGTTGATGCCCTTGATCGCATCGTAAAACAGACGTTCAAATACGTTGGTGAAAACATCAGGTGGGCGCTGACTGAGCATGACATAGCGGAGCATATACGCGGCAAGTTCGACCGCGCGGGTCTTGAGTTCGACGATGGCCCAATCGTAGCGTTCAACGAACATTCGTCAGACCCACATTACGACCCGCAGCCCGGCGAGGCGGCAGTTATTCGCCGCGAGGGCTGGTTGCTTATAGATATCTGGGCACGTAAAAAACCAGAGTCGCCAGGCGAACGAAATATCTCGGCTGATATCACCTGGACCGCAAAGCTCGGGGAGCCACCGACCACCAAACAGCAGGAAGTTTTCGACATAGTGGCAGAGGCCCGTGAAGCTGCATTCGATTTTCTTGAAACGCGGGTTCTAGAGGGTAATAATCCGCAGGGGTGGGAGGTTGATCGAGTCGCTCGCAGCGTGATCGAAAAGGCCGGGTATGGCAAGTATTTCGTGCACCGGCTGGGTCATTCGCTGGGCTACGAGGCACACTCGAACGGTGTGAACCTCGACGACTGGGAAACGCACGATACCCGCACGGTAATCAACGGTGTAGGGCTGACTATCGAGCCGGGTATCTACCTGCCCGAGTTTGGTATCAGGTCAGAGATAGACATCTACATGGGCGAAGACGGCCCCGAGATAACCGGCGACCGCCAGACCGAGATAGTGCAGATCGAGACCGGTTAGGCGGATTTACTCCGACAGGGCAGGTTCTGGTTTAGTCGATGTGGGAGAAGTGTGCAGTAATTACGGGCATGAGGACTTTCCCCTAACCTGAATCCTCTCCCTGCGAGCCTGTCTCATAACCCCCTCTCCTTTGGGAGTCAAAGATGAACGCTGAGGTGAGGGGAAAGCTGCTCTTTAGGAAACACCGTTCGAAAGCATCTACACCCCGCTCGAAAACATCCCCTCAATCCTTCGACAAGCTCAGTGCATACCTAACCTTTCTCCCGAGGGAGAAGGAATTGACCACACCTTATGAGACAGCCTCCTGCGGAGAGGAGCCTGGCGCGCAAACTGACACAGCGTTCGGCCCGGTTAGGGTCTGCTCCTCAAATAAACGTGCCGTCCAACACCCTAAATAAACACCTCTACGTCCAACTCCACCGCTCGCTGGCGTAGTTCGTCGTACTGGCCGTTTTCTACCGGCACACCGTTGGCAGCGCGGTCTTCGGCCATATCCGCCTCGGGGTCGCCTGCGACAAGTACCCGGCCAGCACCGGGGCCGGGGCCAGGCAGCAAGGGCGTTTGGTGCATCTCGCGGATCATCTCGTCCATCATCGCCTTGAAATCATCGACATCTCGGAATTTTGCGATATCGATCGCCATAGTCCACGTCATATTTTCGCCGCCCGATAACTGCGTACCGAACCCACCGCCCGACAACACCCCGCAAAGGATATCGACCACCAGGCCGAGTCCGTAGCCCTTGTGCGAACCCTGCTCACGCGTGTTCCCGAGCGGGTTCATCGCCCAGTGGTCACCTCTCTCGCCCGGCGGGTCGGTGATCGCCTCGCCCTCGGCAGTAATCGCCCAGCCAGCGGGAATCGGCATACCCAGTCGCTTTGCAAGCCCGATCTTTCCGCTCGCCACCGTGCTCGTCGCCATATCGAGAACGAAATCACGTTCTTCGCCGGCCGGAGCGGCAAAAGCTATCGGGTTCGTGCCCACGCGGGGACGTGCGCCAAGTGCGGGACGTACAGATGGGCTTGCATTCGTCATCGCCATGCCGATCATGTCGTGCTCCAGCGCCATCATCGGGTAGTAGCCGACCATGCCGATGTGGTGGCCGTCCCTGATCGAGGTCATACCGATGCCGAAGTTTCGGGCCTTTTCAATCGACATCTCCATGCCCCGGTGTGCAGCGACAAAGCCCAGACCGTTCCCGCAACTTAGCAGCGCAGTGGTATCAGATTCGGAAATAATTTCGATAGTCTGGGGGACCGTGTACGTGCCGTCCTCTATCGACTGCGAATAGCGGACGGCGTTGCCAACGCCGTGTGTGTCTACCCCGCGCAGACTTGCCGACATGAGAATTTTTGCGGTTATCTCGGCGTGTTCTACGGGCGTTCCAACACCCTGAAGAATTGCCGATACCTGCCTGTGGAGGTCGGCAGCAGGAACACGAATCGAGTTTGTATCGTTAAGTTTCAGGTTGTCAGGCAATCGAAGTTTTCCCGGAGTTTAGGGCAAGAGCCCACGATGTTCAGTGTTCGTTCCGGCGGGAGTGTACTCCCCGCCTCAATAAACACGCCACCGGAACAGACAGAGTTCTGACAAGCCCGACCAGAAGGGATGTTCCCGCTTGAGTGGGGAGATGGCCATCTTCTGGCTAACCCGTTCCGGAATTCAGAGGCATGGCGGGCCGACACCTAACCTCGCGCCTTCCACTCTTCCCATCGTTCCAGGGTGAAGTCAGGGACCGAGAAGTGACGGTGCAGTGCGCCTTCTTTGGCGCGGACCTCAGCGCACATTTTCGCCACATCAGCAGCAATTTCTATCTGCACTCGAGTTGCACCATCGGCATCGCAAACAAGTATGTCGCCAGGGTTAATCTTCAGGCTGGCAACTGTGACAACGATGCCGTGTTCGATCATGTTAAACGGGCCATGACCCGGCACCCGGCCCGTCGCCCACAGCGGGAGACCGGCCTGCTTGATACCCGGAACATCACGCACGTTGCCATCGACAAGTGCGCCAACAGCTCCAAGGGCCTTCATCTGATAGGCCATGCCATCACCGATAATTGCTCCCCGCCGTGCAGGTGTGTCGATATCCTGCTGAACCACGATGACCGGCACGTTCGCCCGAGCTATCGAATCGAAATACTCGATACGGTCCCCACCGCCATCAGGTGGCTCGCTGAGCGGTGCCCATGTCGAAGTCAGTGCGTATCCTACCGCCGGTTTTGCGCCCGGAGAAATGTATTCGCGTATGCTCGGGTCGGTGTAGTCGTCGTCGTCTGGCACGTACCCGCGTACGAGGATTCCTGCGTTCTGGACAGTGGCAGAGTCGTACTGGGCGAGCGCATCCAGAACCGATTGGTCGATTGTTTTCATAAATGAGGAAGGCGCTGCACGCATTGTGGCAGCGCGTTTACTGGCGGCTGCTTAGACCTCTAGTGGAATGATGTCTGGCTCGATCGACAGCGGGTCGCCGGGGAAGAATTCCCGCCACGGCTCGAACTGTTCGACAAACACCCGGCCCTCTTCGATGGAGCCGAGACCTTTCACGGCGCGACCGGGGTCGTAACCTGTGGTTTTCGCAAGAGCTTCGATCCCTCGCTTCGTGTCGCGGACGCCCCCTACGGAAAAAGTCTCGCCCTCATCGTTCTCGACGATCAGGTCGATACCCTTTTTCTTCTGCTTCCAGTACAACCTCATCGACATTCCCTCTTAATTTCGTGAATCCCAGACGCGCCACCGGCATTCGTCGCCAGTGTTCGTCATCGTCGCTCGTACGCATATTCTACGACCTATCACGAAGTCCTGAACACAATTTTCGGCTGTCAGAACGTGATCTATCCCGAACAGGCGATAACCGACTGTTTTTCCGAAATTAGGGTTTTGTCTGATCGGCCAGTAATGGCAACGCCCGGTCGAGAATAGCGTGCGCTACTTCCAGTTTGCTCATCAACGGCAACGCCTCGGTGCTACCGTCGGCACTGACTATGGTCACACGGTTCGTGTCGGTCCCGAACCCGCTTCCCGGCTCTGTTACATCGTTTGCCACAACAAACGCAGCGCCCTTTGGTTCAGCTTTCGCAGCGGCGTTCGCCACCAGATCATCTGTTTCGGCTGCAAATGCAACTTTCACC
This sequence comes from uncultured Dehalococcoidales bacterium, assembly GCA_964387235.1. Taxonomy (GTDB): domain Bacteria; phylum Chloroflexota; class Dehalococcoidia; order Lucifugimonadales; family Lucifugimonadaceae; genus Lucifugimonas. The sequence goes on along the minus strand of CAYLWG010000010.1, from coordinate 20,836 downwards.
AAACGCTGTCCCTGTGCTATCGGCATGAAATCTTCCACCCGGGTTAGTTCCAGCGACATGCCGAAAGAGTCTCGTTTTTTGATCTTATGGTCGGCGACCCTGGCAGGAGCGAAATCGGATATCGCTGCAGCCATAACCAGCAGGTCGGCGTCGCTTGATGCCGGGACGATCGCTTCTCGCATCTCATCAACAGTCGATGCCTTCACCACTTCTACCCCCGCGGGGTCGGGAAGTTCAGCGGCGGTCACAAGCAGTACGTCTGCCCCGCGGTCGCGAGCTGCTTCGGCGATAGCGTAGCCCATCTTTCCCGTTGAGCGATTCGAGATGAACCTGACCGGGTCGATCGGCTGGCAGGTTCCCCCTGCCGACACGATCACACGACGCCCTTCGTAGTCTCCATGTCGTCCAATGGCCTGTCGCACCAGTCCGAGCAGAACTTCATTATCGATAAGACGACCTGTTCCAATCAGCCCGGAAGCCAGCCGCCCGCTGACAGGCCCGGCGATTACAACACCATCGTTTTTCAGCGTCTCGATATTTCGTTGTGTTGCTGCACTGGCAAACATATCGGCATCCATCGCAGGAGCAACGATCACGGGAGCCTCGGTCGCCAGCACCGTTGCCGTCAGCGGGTCGTCGGCAATTCCCAGAGCCAGTTTTGCCAAAGTATTTGCCGTGGCCGGTGCGATCAGCACGCAGTCGGCGCGCAGAGCCAGCGCTACGTGGTCGATGCTCAATTCAGAATGTGCCTGCCACAGGCCCGTAGTAACCGGACGATGCGTCAACGCCTCGAATGTGGGAACGCCCACAAACTCGGTCGCAGCAGTCGTCATGATGACATCGACGCGTGCCCCGGCCTTAACCAACATGCTCGCGAGATCGGCAGCTTTGTACGCAGCAATCGAGCCGGTTACGCCAAGTACCACCGTTTTTCCGTTTAACGGCGATCGCGACACGGGTTGATTTGAGTTGATTTCACTGGTTGCTGGCGACATGGGCGATAGCCAACCTATGCACTGTTCATCTCGTGTACTAACCGGAGGCCTGTCAGCGTGAGGTCGAGGTCAACGTGATCGAATGAATCGATCTGTTCGGCCATCAAATTGGCGAAACCGCCCGTGGCAACAACAGTTACCTCATCGGGGGCATCGGGGTTCAGTTCTGCCTTGAACCGGGCGATCATACCTTCTATCAACTCGGCAAATCCAAACACAAAACCCGATTGCATCGAAGCCACCGTGCTGCGTCCGATCACCCGGTCGGGAGCGATCAGCTCGACCCGTCTGAGTTGTGAAGTACCGCGAAACATTGCGTCTGCGGCTATCTGCAATCCCGGTGCGATTGCACCACCGATGTAATCGCCTTCGGCAGTAACCGCATCGAAAACCGTGGCCGTTCCGATATCGACTATCACTAACGGGCCACCGTACTGGCGATGTGCGGCAATGGCATCCACTATCCGGTCGGCACCGACGTCCTGTGTCCGGTCGTAGTGAATCCTTATCCCGGTGCGTACTCCCGGGCCGATCACAAGCGGTGTGCGATTTGTGAGCGTCGAGAGTGCTTCGACATAGGCTTCCGTGAGGGGAGGAACTACGGAGCAGATTACGACTGCGTCGAACGAATCGGGTTCTACGCCTTTTGAACGAAGTACGCCCTGAAGTGCCCAGGCGTGTTCATCTACAGTGCGGGTTTCGCGTGTCGCCAGCCGCCAGGTGGCGGTCAGTTCCTTACCGTCGAACGCGCCGATGGTTATGTTCGTGTTGCCGATATCGACGGCAAGGAGAGTTGACACTATTTCGCAATTATATGCGTTGCGGGAGTTCGGGCGGACAGTTGGATAATGCACGCCCGATAACTGGCGAACTAAGACTCACGCGAGAAATAGCCCAAACGGTCCGATATATCGGTAGCGCGCATTCCCGTTTCTCCAAGTTCATCCCGCGCGGCCTCGGCTGCGTAGCCATGAACAAAAACGGCCAGCGATGCCATGTCGAAAACGTTTTCCGGCTGCTGTGCAAGCAGGCCGCCGAGCAGACCCGCCAGCACATCGCCGCTTCCGCCCCCGGCCATTCCAGAATTTACCCACTCTGAAACCCTCAGACGCCCGTCTGGCGCGGCTATCAGCGTGGCAGCACCTTTCAGCACAACGACCGTGTTGAATTTTTCGGCCGCTCCGAGTGCGGTCGCGGCGCGATCGTGCTGGACTTCTGCTGTGGATATACCCATCAGGCGGGCCATTTCACCGGGGTGCGGCGTGAGGACCGCCCGGTTGCCGAGCCGTTCCCACCACCTGTGAGTTTTCGAGAGGATGTTCAGTGCGTCGGCATCGAGAACAAGCGGCAGGTCATCTTTAATTTGCGAAAGCAATATCGATAAAAACTCTGATGTGGCAGAGTTCTGCCCGAGACCGGGACCGATCACCACAGAAGTCGCCCGCTCGGAAAGTTCAAGAGCGATACGTGCCGCCGTCGTGGAATCGACCTCACCGCTCGCAGATACCGGGAGCGGTCGGTACATCGCCTCTGGCACATCACCAGCGATCAGCCGATACGCCGGTTCCGGGGTGGCAACGAACACCAGTCCGGCCCCTGAGCGAGTGGCGGCATCAGTCGCCATTGTCACGGCACCCAGAAATTCCTGTGACCCGCCGATAATCAGGGCGGAACCGAATGTCCCCTTATGCCCGTCGGTCGGGCGTTCAGGTTCAAGCGAAGCGGCCAGGTCGGGCGTCAGTAGTTCCGTTCTGACTTCAGAGTCGAGACCGAACGGAATCCCGATATCGAGCGTTACCATCTCGCCAGTGGGGGCTGAACCGGCATCGATCGCGGGGCCAAGCTTCGGATACCCCAGAAAGAGGGTCAGGTCGGCAGGAAGCCCTGCGATATCGAATTCGCCGGTGTCTGAGTTCAGGCCTGTCGGCAGATCAAGTGCAATCACCGGAACGCCGGCCTCGACAACGGCAAAAAGCAATGAAGAAAGAGGTTCGGATACAGGTCGGGAGGCACCGGTGCCAAGTACGGAATCGATCACGATGTCGGTGGTCGCCAGTCTTTGTTGAAGCGAGTCAAGCCCCGGGGTAAACAGCCCGTCGGCAACCGATACCCCTGCCTCTTCTGCCAGTTCCCGTTTCGGGTCGGGTGATTGCCTGGTGCCACATAAAACGGCAGTGACATTTGCACCCCAGCTTGCCAGATGCCGACCCGCAACAAAGCCGTCGGCACCGTTGTTTCCGGGCCCGATTAAGATGACGATTCGCTTGCCGTAGAGGTTGCCGTAATCACTCGGGCTATCGAAGCTGTCGCGTATGTATTCGGCGACTGCCAACCCGGCATTTTCCATCAGCTCGTCCAGTGAAACGCCTGCCTCGACACATGCCTGTTCGATTGACCGCATCTGGGCCGCAGTGACGAGTTTCATGGCTTCCACGCATCGTCTTCGGCTTCACCAACTGCTGATGCGATCGCCATTTCGCGAGAGTGCGAAAGGCTGAGGGCGATACGAGTGATGCCCATCTTATCGGCCCGAATTCTGGCCGGTCCGTGCAACGTAATTTCGGGCGGAGAACCGCGTTTCCTTGTAACTTCGATAGATTTCCATGGCATACCGCGAACACCGGTGCCGAGCAGCTTCATAACTGCCTCTTTTGCAGCAAAACGGCTCGCCAGCTGGTGAGGTCGACCGCGGGCGTACCGTTGTTCCCCCTCGGTAAAAACTTTTTCCAGAAACCGCTCCGGGTACCGCTCCAGAACTCCGGCGATTCGGGGAATTTCGATCATGTCGATCCCTGTGTAGATCATGCGACGAGCGCCTCCGCTAGTGACCTGTCGAACTGTGACCTGTGTCTAAATAGATTCCGGAATAATACTTGTAATGGGATTTGTCGGGTACGATTTATTCACAAATTTCGACATTGTTCGATACCCCGGCTACGGCCATTTCGGCCAATTACGCGCACCCGTTACGCACTCCAGTTACGCGCACCAATTACGCATAAAGGATCCACCACTGTGAAAGCGAGAATAATCGATGGCAAAGAAGTGGCGTCGAAGGTCCACGCCGAGGTGGCCGCTGGAGTTGATATGTACCGAAAGCAGCATGGCGACGCACCGGGACTGACTGTCGTGCTGATCGGCGATGACCCCGCTTCTCATTCCTACGTCAAGGGCAAAGGGCGTGCCTGCGAAAAAGTTGGGATCAGCAGTGAGACTATTCTGCGGGACTCCTCGATCACCCAGAATGAACTCATCGGAATAATCGAAGACCTGAACAATAATCCGAAGGTTCATGGGATTCTTGTGCAATTACCGCTTCCGAAGCACCTCGATGAAGCAGAGATAATCCACGCTATCGACCCCATGAAAGATGTCGATGGTCTTCACCCTGAAAACGCGGGGCTGCTTGTGCTTGGCAAGCCAAGATTTGCCCCTGCGACTCCGCTGGGGGTACAGCGAATGCTCCTCGACGAGGGAGTCGAAATGAAGGGCGCGCAGGTTGTGATAGTCGGGCGGAGCAAGCTGGTCGGTATGCCGCTCGCCCTACTGCTGCTCCAGAAGGGGCCGGGAGCCAATTCAACCGTCACCGTCTGCCACACCGGCACAAAAGACATTGCAAGCGAGACACGGCGCGCCGACGTGGTGATTGCCGCGGTGGGGAGGCCGGGAACGATAACCGCCGACATGGTTAAGCCCGGTGCAATTGTCATCGACGTTGGGGTTTCGCGCGTCGATGACCCGACGCGAAAGCGCGGGTATCGTTTGACTGGTGATGTCGATTTCGATGCCGTTTCCGAGGTCGCTTCGGCCATTACCCCGGTACCGGGCGGCGTGGGGCCGATGACGATTGCCATGCTGCTTGCGAATGTACTAAAGGCAGCGAATCTGGCGAATTCAAACTGAGTTCACGACTGAGTTCACGGATGGGCAGCCAGGGAATTACGGTAGAATGGGTATATTGATGCCCCGCTCAAAGCAAACAAGGGTGTCCTCTTAACCACTCTTTCGTAGTCCACAGCGAACTTATCCGCTCCCAATCTCGTCTGCACGCATCCAACACTTAATGGCAAGTCGAACTAAACCCAGAGAAAAATCCTCGTCAAAATCTAAAAAGTCCAGTAAGAACGGCACCGCCGGGGCTGCGGGGCTTGATGAAAGCGATGTAGGAACCGAAACCGATTATCTGGATCTTTTCAGGCAGATGTTCCTCATCCGCCAGTTTGAACTCTCGTGCGGAGAAAACTATTCCAGGGGCTTAATCCGCGGGTTCCTGCACCTGTATATTGGGCAGGAAGCCACCGGAGTCGGAGCAATTTCTGCGCTTCGGGACGACGACTACATCGTCAGCCACTACCGCGATCATGGTCACGCCATTGCCAGGGGGCTCGACATTAACCGCACTATGGCGGAACTGTTCGGGCGTTCTACCGGGCTATCAAAGGGCAAGGGCGGTTCGATGCACCTTTTCGATGTCGCCAAGAGCTTCATGGGCGGTCATGCCATCGTCGGTGCCCAGATGCCCCTTGCGGCAGGACTGGCACTTTCCCAGCAGTACAACAAAACCGACGGCCTCACGATATGTTTTTTTGGTGATGGTTCTACCAACCAGGGCATTTATCACGAAACCCTGAACCTGGCAGCCGTGTGGAAGTTGCCGGTTCTGTTCTTTCTTGAAAATAACGGGTACGGCATGGGATCGGCTATTGACCGCGTTCGGGCCGGTGGAAACGATTTTTATCCGGCGCTGGCTACTTACGGTATCCCGGCCGTAGAGGTCGATGGCATGGATGTGATTGCGGTGAAGGAAGCGACTGAACTGGCGGTGCAGAACATTCGCGATGGCGGTGGGCCGCAGTTCATCGAAGCAAAAACGTTCCGGTTTGTTGGTCACTCTTACGCCGACGGCGAAAAATATCGCGGTCGCGAAGAAGTAAAAGAGTGGGAAGCGCGAGACCCGGTTGTTACGTTTCCTGAAGGACTAATCAAGATGGGACTGGTTTCCAGGGATCAGATCGATCTAATCAAGGCCGAAATCACTTCCGCCGTAGCGGACGCAGTAGAGTTCGCAAAGGAAAGCCCTAACCCCGACATTGGCGAGATATTCAGTGATGTGCTGGCCTGATACATATGTCTAACATCGTTCTCAGAGAAGCAATAAAACGGGGCCTCGACGAAGCACTCGATAACGACCCTCGGGTTTTCATGATGGGCGAGGATATCGGCGAGTACGGTGGCGCTTATGCCGTAACCGACGGTCTCCTGAAAAAGTTCGGCCCCGAGCGCATCAAAGACACTCCGATTTCGGAGCAGGCGTTTATTGGTGCCGGTATCGGGGCTGCCGTTGGTGGTCTCCGGCCAATTATCGAACTGATGTCGATTTCGTTTTCGCTTGTGGCCTTTGACCAGATCGTCAACATGGCCGCAAACCTGCGCTCCATGTCGGGCGGCCAGATCAGCGTCCCGATGGTCATTCGTGCGCCGACCGGCGCTGGGGTTCAGCTTGGGGCGACACATTCCCACAGCTTTGAAACATGGCTTGCCGAAGTTCCGGGCATGAAAGTCGTCTGCCCGTCGAACTCGCGCGATGCGCTGGGCCTGTTACGTTCTGCGATCAAGGATGACAATCCGGTGTTTTTTGCAGAGCCAGCCCTACTTTATGGAGCGAAGAGCGAGGTACCCGACGAGTATTACGAAATAGAGATCGGTAAGGCCAAAATAACCCGCACCGGCAGCGATATCACACTCGTATCGTACGGATACGGAATGCGACCGGTTGACGCTGCTGCCGACAGGCTTGCGGAACGCGGCGTTTCCGCCGAAGTTATCGACCTGCGGTCGCTGAATCCGCTGGATATGGACACTATCGTTGCTTCGGTTCAAAAGACCAACCGGGTAGTGGTAGTCGATACCGCTCGGCGAACGGGCGGGATAATGGCCGAGGTGGCGGCCG
>CAYLWG010000010.1:2687-13881 GCA_964387235.1 uncultured Dehalococcoidales bacterium | reverse complement strand
CAGCAGCAGGCGGGCGAATGGCTTGACGGCCCCGTAATGCGAGTTGGCTCAAAAGACGTTCCGTGGCCCTACAGCCGGGAACTTGAGCAAGAAGTTCTGGCCGACGCCGACGATGTGCTGGCAGCCGTGGCCGAGGGCTACGGGCTGTAGGGGTTTGTTTCGACCGGCACATCGCCAGAGAGATGCTGGACTTGATTCAGAATCTTACTCGGATGCGATGTGAGCTGAGGTTCATTCCGAAGATCGCAACTTTACCGATGTGAATTGTTTTTGGGGGGCATAACGCTCTGATCTCTAAAACGGTTTATAGATTGGACCTACATCTTACGTTTGAGCCAAACTGAAAATTCACGGTCAAAATCACACCGTTTTGAGCATTAAGCCCAGCATGACAATAGGTGCGTCGCTAACTTGATTGCGGCCCGCAACAGTGTTTAAAGCATCTGCAAAACCTGTCAAAGCGGTACTATCTACATGACTCTGATGACGCTGACAGCGATTTCGGTGACCAGTCCATATTTTCGAGAATCGTCACCCGGAAACAGGAAAAATAGTTTCCATGAACCTACTTGAACTTCATCCTCTGAAGAACGTATTCTCCATCACTCACGGAGCCACCCCGGCTCTGACGATTCGACCCCTCTCATAAAGCCTATGTTCAGACGTGCGACCAATACCCCCGAAAGCCACTCCGAGTGCTTCGAGGAATCCTCACGTTGAACACCTCATCTCAAGACGCCAGCCAGACCGATCCGAGCAGCTTGATCGGCGTGGGCACATCCGGCGATAAGTCTGGCTCGCAGGCAAACCTGACCCACTACGGCCTGACCGAAACCGTAAGCGATTTTTTTGCTCGAATTACAGCGAGCGACCCCGAACTTGTGCCGGGAAGAGTCATGAGGGTCGACGGAATTTCGACATCCGTGCACACCGGTACCCTTGATTATCGTGCGGTAAGCACATCTGCAAAATTCGCCCTGCCAGGCGAGGGCGACACGAAGGCAAAGCCCGCTCAACCGACAGTCGGCGACTGGGTCCTTATCCGACCGGGCAAGAACAACGACCCCGATGTCATAGAACTTGTACTCCCTCGCACATCGTTACTTGTCCGTAAACGGGTGTCGCGCGGGAAAGAACAGGGCGATGAACAGCTACTGGCAGCGAATGTCACGACTGTATTCATCGTTCAATCGGCAACTTATTTCAACTCTAATCGGCTTGAACGTGAACTCGCACTCGTCTGGGGCAGCGGCTCCATTCCGGTTGTCGTTCTAACCAAAACCGACCTGATTGAAAGGACAGGTGATGCCGGAACGACAGTCATCGACGAGGTGATCCGGCTGGCAAAAACGGTTGCGCCAAAGGTAGAAGTATTTGCGGTTAGCGGTATCACTGGCGAAGGCACAAGCCCGCTCGGTAAGTTCACTACTACAGGCAAGACAGTCGTCCTGATCGGAGCCTCGGGTGTTGGCAAATCTACGCTTGTAAACCACCTGATGGGCGAGGAGGTTATGGACACCGGAGAGATCAGGGAAGCCGACGACCGAGGTCGCCACACGACCACAACCCGGCAGTTGATACCGCTGCCAGGCGGCGGTGTGCTGATCGATTCGCCCGGAATTCGCACGATTGGCCTGATAGCGGGGAGCGAAGAGGCTATAGCGAAGACTTTCTCCGATATCGATGAATATTTGGGCAAATGCAAGTTCCGGAATTGCACCCATCAAGGCGAACCCGAATGTGCGATTACCAGGGCTATCGCCGATGGGAGCATTCTTGAAACGAGGCTGGAATCTTACCGACGAATGCAGCGTGAGATTCAGAATGACGAGATTAAACACGATCCCGCCGTGCAGACCGATCATCAGGTTAGGACGCGTAATATTGCGAAAGCGGCCCGGCAGCAAGCTCGAATCGAGAGAGACAGCGATTACGATTAGTTTTCATATTTTCACGCGCTATCGTCAATTTGTTGTGTAATCTCTATCGGCGGGTCTTTATAAAGATCCGACCGCGACTCAACCAGGCTCGCGATAATCACGAGCCGACCGTTCCCGCAGGAGTGCAGATTTGATTAGTGAAGTGACCATGCCATCGATGGGTGCCGACATGACCGAGGGCACTATAGTGAAGTGGCTGAAAGCGGAGGGCGACCAGGTCAGCCGCGGGGACAAATTGGCTGAGGTCGAGACCGACAAAACGGTGGTCGAGATGGAGGCGTATTCCGAGGGCCTTCTTCGCAAAATAATCGTTCCAGAAGGTTCGCTTGTTCAGGTCGGGGCTGTCATCGCATTTATCGGTGATGCTAATGATGAAGTTCCCGAAGTTGCGGCTGCCGCAGATGCACCGCCAGCGGCTCCTGCAGAAGCATCGAAAGCCCCCGAATCAGCAACTCCTGCTCCCGCGCCAACACCTGCGCCTGTTCAGCGGGCAGCTCCCACTCCGACACCCGTTGCTGCTGCTGGCGGCCGCGTCAAGGCATCGCCCATTGCACGCAAGATGGCCGAAGAAAAAGGCATAGATATCGCTGCGGTCCCCGGCACAGGTCCAGGCGGCCGAATCACAAAGACAGATGTCGAAAACTTCACTCCGTCACCGGCCTTTGCCGCGTCTGGCGGTCGCTCGCCGGTTGTTCTCGATGGTTCCGACACCCCGCTGTCATCTATGCGCCAGGCTATCGCCCGCGTGACTGTTCGCTCGAAAACTGAAGCACCGCACTACTATGTAACGCACGAAATTGACATGTCGGCGGCGATGACTTTCCGCGGACAGTTGAACGAAGCTCTAGCCGAAACGGGCGACAAGGTTTCGGTTAATGATCTGATTTTGAAGGCGCTTACCAATGCGCTTGTGAAGTACCCGAAGTGGAATTCGTTCTTTGATGGCGATAAGTTGATCGGGCATTCGAGCATCAACTTAGGTGTGGCGATTGCGCTGGCCGAGGGGCTGATTGTTCCGGCAGTGATGGACATCCAGAACATGTCGCTGGTCGAAATATCCCGGGCCGTCCGAGATCTCGGCAAACGGGCCCGCGGCGAGGGCGGGAGCCTAACCCAGGCCGAAATGACTCAGGGAACTTTCGGTACTTCAAATCTTGGAATGTTCGGCACCGACACGTTCTCGGCGATTATCGTGCCAAAAAACGCAGGTATCGTCGCCGTTGGCGTGGTGAAGAAAAAGGCGATTGTCCGCAACGGTGAGATCGTTATCGGTTCGATGATGAACGCAACGATATCGGCTGACCACCGTGTTGGCGATGGTGCGGAAGCGGCCATCCTTCTCGGGGAGTTCCAGAAGAACCTCGAAAACCCGGCGCGTTTGATGCTATAGGCATGATGGCCGAGAGATGCTGAATCAAGCCCAGCATGGGCTTAGTGTGCTACTGGCGTTTATGCCCAGCATGACAATGGCGTTTTGCATGGCGGCGGTTCGGGCGTGGTTGCGACCGCAGATTTTATTCAGGCCACCGCCATTAACGTAAAGATCTGCGGACAGGCCCGGCCAGCAACTACCAGCGTTGTCGTTCTAAACTTGTGATTCAGAATCTCCCTCGGATGCGCCGTGAACAGCGATGCGGCTCAAAGCGGCGACATCGCCTGCATGAACTGCCGGTGCCTGGTCAGAGAGATGCTGAATCCCATTCGGCTGCGCTCAGGACAAGCAAGTTCAGCATGACAATGGCGTTTTGCATGGCGGTGAAGATTCATATACGAGCTGACTGGCGTCATCTAGAACACGCGCCAGAAAAATACGCAATGGAACTTGCCAGTACCCGCCGACGGTTGGACGGGGCAGACGGTAGAATCACGGCACGATGTATGTAAGCGATACTTTCACTGTCGACGAACGAGCAGTCCTCAGCCGTTTCTTCACCAACGTCGACAAGCCCGTGTTCGCCCTTATCAACCTCCCCGAAGTGGTAAAAGGCGCGCTGTTCGCCCGATACAGCCGGTCGCCAAAATCGTTGCGACGGCTTTTTCTGGACGAGTTCTACGATAAGCCCGAAATGGGTATCGACCAGATCGCTGATGGTGGCACCGACTCCGCACTGGTGTCGCTGAAACGTGCTGAAGGCCTGTTCGACCGGGTGTTCTCGCAATTCGGCGACGATTCAGTTGCCCAGTTGGGCGGGGCGCATATTGCATGCGAACAGGCTTCAAACATTCTCACCAAGGTCCTCGAATGGGGACGGCTTGCCGCGTATCTGGAACAGTCGACCCGGTACATTTTCTACGACCAAAAAATGGAAGACCGGTATCGGTACATCGCGCCGCCCGAGATCGAGGCGGGACCGCTCTTCAGTGAATATGCAGAAACCGTTGACTGGCTGTTCGACGAATACTCCGAACTGGTTCATACCTGCGTTCCGTTCTTTGAAAAACAGTCGCCGAAACAGGAAGGCGATTCGAATTTCGTCTACAACTCGTCTATCCGCGCCAGGGCGTGCGACGCTGCGCGCGGACTCCTGCCTGCTGCAACCTTTTCCAATGTAGGCATTTTTGCATCCGGCCAGGCTTTCGAATCGATGCTGATCCGCATGAACAGCCATCCCCTCGAAGAGGCGCGGGATTACGCCCGGATGATGCTCGAAGAACTCCGCAAAGTAATTCCATCGTTCCTGAAGCGGGTCGATTTGCCTAACCGCGGCGTTGCGTGGTCCAACTACTACCAGGAAAACCACGAAGCGATGGGCCGGATCGCATCCAGAATCGACGATGAACCAGAGATCACCGAGGAAGTAACTCTCGTCGAATGGGATCCGGATGCCGAGGATAAGATCACTGCTGCTGCGCTGTATGCGCACACCGATCTGTCCGATACGCAACTCAGTGCGGTTGTCAAAAACATGAGCGATGCCGATAAGGCGGAAGTGATTCGCGCATATGTCGGTGACCGCCAGAACCGCAGACACAAACCGGGTCGCGGAATGGAACGGTCGTTTTACCGCTTCGATGTTCTATCCGATTTCGGTAGCTTCCGCGACCTTCAACGCCACCGCATGCTGACCCTCGACTGGCAGCGGCTCGGGGTCAGACACGGATACTCGACCCCGCCGGTCATTGCAGATGTCGGTTGGACCCAGCGGTGGGACGATGCGATGGGTCGGATGGTCGAATTTCATGGCGCTGTGCTGAAACAACACGGACCCGATGTAGCGCAATACATCGTGCCGTTTGGGTTCAAGTTGCGGTATTCAATGCAGTTCAACGCACGCGAGGCGTTTCACATGCTGGAACTCAGAACCTCGCAGCAGGGCCATCCCGACTACCGTCGTGTGTGTCAGGCCATGCACACGCTGATTCGTGAAAAGGCCGGTCACACTGCGCTGGCAAACGCCATGTCGTATGTCGATCACAACGACTACGATCTTGGCCGACTTGAGGCCGAGCGAAGGGCCGAAAAACGGCGCGGGCCTGAGTCTGATAGCGGGTAACTTCGCACGCTGCGTTCGCCGAAATATCCTCCCTCCATGCGAGGGAGAGAGTTACATGTCGCAGTTCCCTCATCAGGCCCCGCAACTCCCTACTTTCGCGTCATCACCCATGCCGGAACCAACGCCAGCGCCGCAAGTACCGCAGCGTACTGGTAGAAGCGGGTAAACACGTCCATGCCGGCGTTCGTGGCTGAATCGATAATCTCTTTCTGCACAACTGGGTCAAGAGAAAATGCAGGAACATCCGCAACCAGTTGCTGGAACTGCACGGTTCCCAGCGCCGTCATAGCGGCCAGTCCCGCAGTCATCCCGACCATGCGCGACACCGTGATCAGAGCCGACGCCGCACCACGCTGATCGTCGAACACCCTGAAAAGTGCGGTTTCAGCGATTGGCGAAACCAGCAAGCCAATTCCGAGTCCGGCGATAACCAGGTGCATGGTGATGGCCGGTTCCGTGATATCGACGGTCCACCCAGACATCAGAAGGAACCCGAAAGAAGTGATGAAGAGTCCGACTATCGCGGGCAGACGCGGGCCAATGCGCTGGGTCAAAATTCCGCCAGCTACCGCGCCGATGCCGATTGCCACTGTCATTCGTAGCAGCTGGAGTCCGCCCTCGATCGGCGTCGCTCCGAACACCGTCGCCGCCATCAGGGGTACGGTGACCATGCCAATAATCAAAACTGCCCCGACCAAAAAATGGGTGATGTTCGCAAAGTTGAACGACATCAAACGAAACAATGATCTTGGGAAAAGGGCGTTTTGCGATCTGGTGTTCATCACAACCAGCAGGGCGAATAGCCCGGCTGTCGCAGCAAGCAAGATCACCATCAGGCCGTCGGGTTCACCAATTCGTACAAGTCCAATTATCAGCAACGTCAATGCAGCAGCGAACACCAGTGCAGCCGGTAAGTTGACCTTCACATCTTCGTTGCGTTTGCCCGGCGGATTTCGCATGATCCAGAGCGCAGCGATTACGGTAAACGGGATGTTGAACCAGAACGCCCATTCCCACGACAACCAGGTCGTGATTCCGCCGCCCCAGAGCGGCCCGAAGACCCCGCCAGCCTCGGCACTCGCCCCTACCAGCCCGTAGGCGATTGCACGGTGTTTTGCATCGACGAGTTCGCCAACTGCTGCTATCGAAATCGGAATAATTGCGCCGCCGCCTATGGCCTGGAATACACGCATGCCTACCAGCCAGTTGAACTCCGGGGGGCCGCCGTACAGCCAGCCGGGAATTTGTGGCGATAACGCAACCAGTGCAGAACCGAGTGTGAATACTGCCAGCGCCGCGAGAAACGCGAGTCGGTATCCGGCGCGGTCCGAGATTCGTCCCATGAGGGGCATCGCCGCTGTGAAGCCGATTAAGAACCCGGTTATCGACCATGATGCGCGGTCCAACTCACTCACGCCCACCCGCAGATCGGCCATCATGTCGGGCAAAAGGGTAACGACCACCGTCATGTCGTCGGCCGCGATAAACACCCCGAAACAAAGTGGTAGAAGCAACTTGTACGGGGATACGATTCGACCGATACCCATGATATTTTTGAGCATCGGCTAGATCGGCGACCTGAGTGAAACCGGGTTATCGAACTCGGAAAGCGATATCACTCTGGTGGTGTTCTCGTCATCTTCAGGCTGGGCCACGCCCACGATGACTATCCTCTTCAGCAGGTACGTCGCTCCGTCGAGCGTGAGCGTAACGCTCGGCACAGCATCGGGATCGACCACACCCACAAGTGCGGCAAGGGTAGTCGCCGGAATTCGGCCCTCTATCGTAATTTCGCCGCTCGCCAGGGAGTCAGCGGGGAAAACAGCGTCCTGAGTATCCCCAAGAATATCGGCTACCAGTTTTACGGGATCCAGAAACGAGAATGGACTGTCCTCGGGTGGAATCTCCGACCATGTACCGGTAATGGGGTTCGTCATCCATGTCTGATCGTCGATGACAACCGCCGCGATCCGGACAAAAGCCCTGCCTATTCTGGCTTCGGCTTCAAGGTCGAGTCCATTCTGAGTTACCAGACCCCCGGCCCGGGTCAGTTCAAATCCGCCTGAAAGGGCTGTAAAGCCGGATTCGTGAGTCAGTTCAAATCGGAAGCTGTCGAGATTCACCATCGCATTGCGTGACCGAACTACGGCTTCGGCTGCGGTAATACTCGGTTCTTCCGGCACAGGTTCTGGTTCAGGCGTCTTCGTGCAGCCGATCAAGGTCGCCACGGATAGCGCCGTCATCAGCAATAGTGCTTTGAATATGTGTTGGGCCCGCAACCCCGGGCGAACGGTGTTCATATCTGAGCAGATAGCGTAACTCAGACGACTCTGCACCCGCTGGTTTGAGCATCACCGACTAAAGTAAATTCGCGCCAAAGATGCCGTTGCCAGAGTAGGCGTTGCCAGAGTAGGCGTTGCCAGAGTAGCCAGAGCATGCTCTACGGATCGCTGCAATCGCGCACAAAACCACAGTTTTCGCATTTCAGCTTGCAGTTCGACTCGATCATCACCGCGTCGCAAAGGTCACACTCCCAGGCCCCGGTATCGGTGTTTACAGTCGTTCCCATAACTCGAACCCCAATCGTCATGCAACCGGTGCGTTTGCATATCACATGCGACATCGCTTGCGAAAATCGGGCCAATTACGGAACGCTACGTGGAAACCACCACGCTGAACCCGATAATGGAAGTCTAAAAATTTCCCAGAACCTGCCAGAACCAGTTAGTTGGTATCGGCAGAAAGGAATTCCACTTCCGAAGGTTGCGTCCCGATTCGGTCTACCCGTTCCTGTGTCACGACCAGGCTGCTGTACAGCAAGAACGGAGCAGGGAGTGAGAAGGTAACTGTTGCCGAACCAATTTCGCTAACTTCAAATTGCGATACAGCGATCGGTTCGCCGTTTCCCAGTAGCCACAGTGTGTAGGCGAAGCCAACCCGTGGTTGTTCTAGCCCATGAACCTGGAATACCGCCTCGTTACCGACCACCCGCACTGCGAATAGCCCCGAGGCACCGGCGGCGATAGCGGTGTTTCGGCTATCGGCAAGCCAGCTTTCAACCTTGTATCCCTCTTTCGTCGAGGCATAAGTCATCCAACTCTGGTCACGAAGAGCCTGCTGTAGTGCCGTGTTGACCGCTGCAAGTTCCGACACCATCTGTTCTTGATGCACGACCATTGCAACAGTTTCACCGAAGTCGCTTTCCATCTCGTTCATTTCACCCTTCATGGCGGCGACAGAGGATTCCGAGTCGCTGAGCGTCGTGGAAAGTTCCGAACGCAGGTTTGCGACAGCTGCTGTTTCGGTAGTTAGATCGGAGCGGAGTAAGTCGATTTCTTCGCTCAGTCTGTTGTTCTGCATTCCCAGTGTGGTAGCTGCCGTTAATACCAGCATCGCCCCTACCGTTGAAATGACATAACCGGTCTGGAATGTTCGAGACCACCAGCGTGTTTTCCGGGTCTCCTGAACCGCAGCGGCCGTAATGCGCTGGTTGATCGCCGGAGTTGTTTCCCGCGCCGCCTGTTCAAGAATTCGGGCTTTCAGGCTGGCCGGGGGGCCGATTTGTGGCACAGAAATTGCCAGCAAGTCGGTCGCTTCGGTCAATTCGTTAAATTCAACCTCTGCTGCACGGTCAGTTTCGATGAGCGATTCGACAGCGGCACGTTCAGCCGCGTTATCGAGTGCGTTCAGGACATACGCAGCAAAATTCTCGAAGCGCGGGTCAACATCACCGTCGTTTCCGCTCTGCCCTGTGATTTTTCTGGAATCCGTCATACCTGTGTGCCCAATTCGGCACTTAGCGCCTTCCGTAATTTTTTCAGTGCCAGCCGCATTCGTGTTTTGACCGTGCCGAGCGGCTGGCCCGTTTTCTCCGCAATTTCAGTCTGCGTCAGTCCTTTGAAGTAAGAGAGTTCCACTACGTTCTTCTGTTCGTCGGGCAGATTTTCCATTGCTGCCCGTATCTTGGCGTATTCCGATTGAGCCACTGTGGCGTCGGCTGGTGAAATATCTCCCGACTCAAGGTTCAAATGGTCGTCGATATCATCGTTCGTCCGGCTCCGGTCACGCCTTCTCTTTCGAAGTTCGTCGATGGTCCGGTTGTGTGCGATCGAGAATATCCAGGTTGTGAACTTCCCTTTTTTCGACGTGTACGTACCACCGCGCCGCCACACGCTCATGAATACGTCCTGTGTAACCTCTTCCGCACTGACAGCATCGCTCAGGATCCGCACAGCCAGCGCGAATATTCGCCGACCGTACCTTTCATATAGCGTCGCAAGAGCATCTCGGTCTTGATTGCCGATCTGCTCAAGCAACTCCAGATCCGTAAGTCCCTGGTAGTTCAAGCGGTACACCTCGTCCATTCAGGACCCGACCGACCGTGCAGTGAATTCGCCGTGCGCGAACACATCAAGTCTTTCAGGTAACCATATTGAGATTACGAAGAATATTGGATCGCGGATTTCGCTATTCCACGGGTTCTTCAGTGCCACGGGCGGCCAGTACCCTGAGCTTGCGCAATGCGCTTTCGGCCTGCTCGGTGTTCGAACCTGCCGGGGCCCGTTTGAGGAACGTCGTCAGTGAATCAACTGCGTCGCCAAAGTTGCCGACCTTGGTCTGAAGATGCGCCAGTTCGCTCAGATTTCTCAGACTCGTCGGGTTCAACAATTGAATTTGCTCAGAAGCAGTTAGCGCAAGTTCATACTGCCGGTGCTTCTCGTAAGCGACCTTGAGATTGCCCATCAACCTGCTCAATATCGCTCGCCTTTTTACCGGCCCAAGAAACTTTCGCTCCATCACCTCGAGGTCGGCGCCACTCACTTTGTCTTTACCCAGCAGGCTACTGATGCACTCTTTCCGCGAGAGCAGGCCGCCCCCGTTGAATGGATCGATATACATACGTTCATCGCCGGGGCCTACCGCCACTAGAAAATGCTTACGCAGCGATACCCCATCGACTTGCACTCCCGCTGCGCGGGCAACCTCGATGTAGAGAAGGGACAGTGAGACCGGATTGCCCTGCCCGCGCTCGATAACTTCATTCAGGAGACTGTTTTTCGGATCGAAATAGTTTTTCCTGTCGCCAGTAAAACCCGTTTCTTCGAATAGCACTTCATGAATCGCGCTGATGAAATCGTAATTCGTGTGTTTAACGGCAAGTTGCGATTTCACACGCTCACCGAGCTGCGCAATCCGCCCCTGATAGGCAATGACATCAATTTCGGGATTCGTTATTGCGGCAGCGTAAAGACTGGCCGCTGCGAGGTTCACCTCATCGTCCGGGCACTGAATTGCCCGGGCGAAATGTTCGCTCGCGGAAAATGGTTTTGATCCCAAAATTTGAAACTTGTTCCTGATTCGCTGCCGATCTCGTCGCTGTTAGTGTGGCCGCATTCTAGTCGTACCGCTGGAAACGTGCAATCCACAGGGCGAGAAATATCTCCATAATAATTGCGACGCACTCGAGTGAAACATACTCACGCGATTTGACATCTAATCATTACATTGCGAGACTTACGGCTGAACGAAGTAGTTGCTCTGTATGTGTTGGAAGCAACCACATGGGGAGCTCGGGAAGCCGGGCTGAGAGGGCAGACGTTATTTCTCTGCCAACCCTTGAACCTGATCTGGGTAATGCCAGCGTAGGAAAACGGCCCGAGCGCCATGTCCAAGCGTCGATTACCCGGATTTACTGAGTAAATGCCGGGAGTCGCTGGGAATAATGGGCCTGGTCTCAAAAATCGTTACGACTGTAAGCGG
>CAYLWG010000010.1:0-2662 GCA_964387235.1 uncultured Dehalococcoidales bacterium | reverse complement strand
CCTGGCAACCCAACGGGCCAACCAGCGGGCGCATATCTGGTCGTCTCGGGAGTCGGGTTTAACTACGAGAACTCGGTCATTCTTGAAGACATTAACCTATCGGTCAGCCAGGGCGAGTTCGTTGCGCTGGTTGGCCCGTCGGGTTGCGGCAAAAGCACTCTACTGAACCTGATTTCAGGAGTGCTTGCCCCGGCTAGCGGCCAGATACACACACACGGCGTCAGCGGACTGGCAAGTAGGCTGGGCCATGTTTCGTACATGCAGCAGAAAGACCTGCTGCTGCCGTGGCGAACCGTTGCAGAAAACGGTCGGCTCGGGCTTGAGCTGCGCGGGGTGAATGCTGCCGAATCGGACGACCGGGTGAAACGGATGGCCGAATCGTTCGGGCTGGCAGATGTACTTCGTTCGATGCCCTCGCAACTTTCAGGCGGCATGCGTCAACGCGTCGCGCTGCTCAGGGCTTTATTGCCCGACAACCCCGTGCTGCTGCTCGATGAACCGTTCGGCGCTCTCGATACAATCACCCGCAGTGGCCTGCAGCAGTGGCTGCTGAATGTTATCGACCGTTCGGAAAAAGCCGTACTGCTTGTTACCCACGATGTTGAAGAAGCGATTTTACTGGCCGACCGCGTGCTGGTAATGGCTCCCGCACCCGGTCGAATAATTGCCCAGATAGATGTAACCGAAAGTCTTGAAGGGCCACGTAACCCGGAAGTCACTACCTCTCCTGAATTCGTCGAGATGAAAAAACGGATTCTCGGCCTGTTGAGCCAGCAAGGGGGAGACCTGTGAACCAGCTACATAAATTTACGATTAGCTGGGCAAACGTGGCGAGTTGGCTACCGGCTGTAGCGACAGTTATGGTGCTGTTGATCGCCTGGGAACTCATCGTCCGTGCCCTTGATATTCAGAGCTGGCTGCTACCGGCCCCGACCGTTATTTTCGCGGAACTTATCGACTCGTTTGGCCTGCTTATGCGGCACGCTGGAACGACACTCACCGAAATCCTGCTCGGATTCGCCGTTTCAGTGAGTCTTGGGATACTGCTGGCATCTGGAATCGTCTGGTCGCGCACTGTCGAGCGGTCTATCTACCCGATCATCATCGCCTCGCAGACGATTCCGATCATCACCCTCGCCCCATTGCTAATCATCTGGGTTGGCACCGACATCATGTCCAAAGTGATCGTAATCGTACTGTTCGCTTTTTTCCCGATCGTCATCAGCCTTGTAACGGGTTTGCGCTCTGTCGACCGAGAGATGGCCGATATGTTCCGCACGCTTGGAGCCTCGCCGGGCCAGATTTTTCTCAAGCTAATGCTGCCGTCGGCACTACCGAGTTTTTTCTCCGGCTTGAAGGTGGCCGCAGTGGTTTCGGTAATCGGCGCGGTAATTGGCGAATGGGTAGGTGCCAGTGCCGGACTCGGCTGGCTAATGAAAATTTCCGGCCCTCAATTTCAAACGGCGAGAGTGTTCGCCGCGATCGTCGTTCTATCGGTGCTGGCGATGGGGCTGTTTGCTGCAGTCGTGGCCATGGAAAAGTGGTCGCTTAGAAAATATCCACCAACAACCAGCCAGATCACTCATTAGGGAAAATTATGAAAATTTTACTTCTACTTCTCGTAGCTCTTACATCGGTCATAGCCGTCGCATGTGCCACCGATGATGGCGGAGGCGGGGTGGCGGACGTTCCGGTTGCGACCGTAGCTCCCACTGTGGCTCCGACCGTGGTCCCGACCGAAACTGCGGTTCCGCTCGAAGACATCGTAATCACTCTCGACTGGTTCCCAAACGCTAACCATGCCGGAATTTATGAAGCGGTCGATAAGGGCTATTTCGCAGAGGAAGGCCTGAACGTTTCAGTTGTTCCACCGGCCGACCCAGCAGCAATATTGAGCCTTGTGGCCAGCGGAGAGAGCGACTTCGCTATGTTCTACCAACCCGACCTGTTTCAAGCGCGCGGTGCGGGAGTTCCAGTCGTTGCAGTCGCCGGTGTCGTTCAGCGACCGTTGAATTCGATGATGGCTCTCGAATCTTCAGGCATCGACCGCCCGAGCAAGCTCGCTGGTAAGAAAATCGGCACACCCGGACTCCTGTGGAACGAGTCGATGCTCATAACAATGCTTGAGGCTGACGGACTGACGCGTGACGATGTCGAGTTGATTGATGTTGGTTATGCGCTAAACCAGTCACTTCTCTCGGGCACGGTCGATGCCGTGATCGGTGTGTACTGGACCCACGAACTTATCGTTCTGGAAAATGAGGGGTACGAGACGAACGTTCTTATGCCCGAGAATGGGGTGTGCCGACTTACTACGAGCTGATCCTTGTTACGTCGGAAGATGCGGTGCGGAACCGCCCCGAAATGGTCGGAAAATTCGTAAGGGCGTTCAACCGGGGTTACGAGCAGGCGCTGAGAGATCCGCAGGGTTCTATCGACACGATGCTCCGACTGAATCCCGATGCGCAGATCGATGAGGCTGTTGACCGGGCAGGTGTGGAGTTGCTGGTTCCGCTGTGGGAATCGGCAGGTCAGCCGTTCGGTTCGCTTGCTGCCGATCGTTGGATTGCACTTGCCGACTGGATGAAGTCGCAGGGCTTGCTCGACGACTCAGTTGACCCGAATGCAGCCTTCGACGCCAGTTTCGGAGGTAAATAAAGGC
>CAYLWG010000009.1:0-28426 GCA_964387235.1 uncultured Dehalococcoidales bacterium | reverse complement strand
ACTTCACCACGAATCAGCAGGCGACCGATCGCATTCTGGGAATGGGTGAAGAACCCTGGAGGGTTCACACCGTTGGGCTACCGGCCCTTGATCTGATAAAAAACGGTGAATTTACGCCGGAGGGTGTGATATACGAGCGGTACAGGCTAGACCCAGACCGGCCCGTGATTATCTTCACTCAACATTCCGTTGCAACGGAACATGATCAGGCAAACGGCCAAATAGTCCCCAGCCTGGAGGCCCTCGAAAAAGTTGTCACTCGACACAATGCACAGGTGATCATCACTTACCCGAATGACGACGCGGGAGGGCGAAGAATTCTGGCCGAAATCCACAAATTCATGGACCGAAACCCGGCTGGATTCCAGGCAATCGCAAGCCTCGGACGTGCCAACTACCACGGTATTTTGAATATCGCCGATGTATGCGTGGGAAATTCTTCAAGCGGGATAAAGGAAACAGCAGCCTTCAGGTGCCCGTCGATAAATATTGGCTCGCGGCAACAGGGCAGGCTCCGCGCCGACAACATCATCGACGTTCCTTACGATGCAGGTTCGATCACGAAAGCAATCGACACAGCCCTGGTTGATAAAGACTTCCAATCGCAGGTGGAGACCTCGGTCAACCCATACGGGCGGGGAGACGCAGGGCCTTCGATAGCGAACTACCTGGCGACTGTGACTCTTGATCAAAAGTTAATTCAGAAAAAGATGACGTACTGAAGATGCCAGATCAGATGAACAATACAGCAGGCGGCGCTGCGCCCGCTCCTTCCGTTCTTGTCACGGTTTGCGCCCGTGGCGGTTCCAAGGGAGTGCCAGGTAAAAACGCCCGGGAAATTAGGGGCGAGTCGCTGATAAGCAGAGCGATTCGGTGTGCGAAGGCGTGCGACCTGGTGGACAGGGTGATCGTATCGACCGACGATGAGCAAATCGCTGAAATGGCAAAGGCCGCCGGGGGTGACGCGCCGTTTCTTCGCCCAAAAGAGCTGGCTGCTGACGACACCCCAAAAATTGCCACGATCCGTCACGCTGTTGAATGGGTGGATACGCACTATGATTTCAGTCCAGATATCGTCGTGGACATCGACATCGGAGTACCGACTCGCGAGCCGGAAGATATAGCGCGCTGCGTGAGGCGAATATGGGATGGCGGTTTCGATGCGGCACTTACGGTTTACGAATCCGAACGCAACCCGTACTTCAACATGGTTGAACTTTCAGGTGATCGGGCAACTCTGGTTATTCAACCAGACGGTCCAGACAGGGGAATTACTGCTCGCCAACAGGCACCCCGGGTGTTCTCAGCAAGTCCCTCTGTGTTTGCCTGGCGACGTGACAGTCTTTGGATCACGCATCTTTTCGAAGGTAACTGGGGTGCGGTCGTCGTTCCGCGCGAACGGGCTGTTGATATTGATTCCGAGCTGGATTTTGAACTAGCATCTCTCCTGATAACTAAACAAGACCGCTAACATCGAGAAGCGAGCGCATAAAATTTGTTCGATTTAAAAAAACAATTCGACCTGACGGGAAAGGTTGCGCTGGTGGCCGGGGCGGCAAACATACTCGGCCCGGAATTTGTCGATGCACTTGCACAGTTCGGGGCCAATGTGGCCATGATGGACATCAACGCCGACCGTGTCCAGGAAGTTGCTGATCGGGTGGGAAGTGCGAGGGGGGTAAAGACTTCGGCATACGGGCTCGACGTAACCGACCAACCAGCAGTTGAGAGGGCGGTCGGAGACATTTATCAGCAATTCGGAAGAATCGATATTTTGGTAGCCGCAGCGGCTACCAAAACAGATAACTACTTCACAGAATTCCCGGGCTACCCGCTCGAAGACTGGAATCGCGTCATCGAGGTCAATCTCGGAGGCACATTCATCGTGGCCCAGGCAGTCGTGCCACACTTTATCAAAGCTAAAAAAGGCTCGATCATCAATATTTCTTCGATCTATGGTGTGGTAGGTCCAGATCAGAGGGTTTATGAAGGATCGGATTATCTTGGAGGGCCAATCAACACGCCCCCTCCCTATTCAGCAAGCAAGGCCGGGGTCGTCGGATTAACGAAATACTTCGCGACCACGCTTGCGCAATATGGAATCCGGGTGAATTCGATTACTCCGGGCGGAGTGGAAAGCGGACAGAATAAAGAGTTTGTACGACGCTACTCGGAACGGATTCCAATGAAGCGAATGGCGGACCGGACTGAACTTCAAGGAGCGTTGGTATTCCTCGCTTCAGACGCGTCGTCGTACATTACGGGACAGAATATCGTGGTCGATGGCGGCCTGACAGCGTGGTAGTTGAAATCCCATGCCCATTACACTGACGGACTGGCATAAGTTAACAATCGGGCCCGGTGCCTCGATCCGTGAGGCACTGCTTATCATCGAATCCGGCAGAGTGGGTATCGCACTTGCGGTGGATGAAAATCAACATTTGCTGGGAATTCTGACAGATGGTGATGTGCGCCGTGCCCTGCTGACTGGCGTTGATCTGGATTCGAGGTGCGGCGCGATCGTAAATCACGATTTTGTGCGAGCGCTGACCGGATCGACCGAGCGGCAGGTCCTTCAGCTGATTCGCGAGCATTCGGTCAGGCAGATACCTGTTACCAACGCGGATAATCAGATCCAGGCCCTCTATATCCAGTCGGAAGGGTCTATCCGGCATATTTCGAGTGCTGTGGTGATAATGGCAGGCGGGTTGGGTTCTCGTCTGGCACCACTGACAAACAACACGCCCAAACCGATGCTCACCGTATCTGGCAAGCCGATTCTAGAGCGACTGGTCGAACAGTTGGTGTCCAACGGGTTCCAGAACATATACATATCTGTGCTCCACCTGGCGGAACAAATTCAGGACCACTTCGGTGATGGGAGCGATTTCGGATGTCACATCAGCTACCTCGTCGAAACGACCCCGCTGGGAACTGCGGGGTGCCTGGCGATGCTTCCGGGTGAAACCAAAGAGGCAGTGCTCGTGATTAACGGGGACCTGCTGACCAACGCGAATTTCGGAACAATACTGGCAAGCCACTCATCGGATAATTACTCGGCTACTCAATGCATTTACCGTCACGAATACAAGGTCCCGTTTGGTGTTGTGCAAGAGGAAGCCGGTGAGGTGACCGGTATCACCGAAAAACCGGTAGAGTCATGGTGGGTCAACGCAGGCATTTACGTACTTTCACCCGAACTAATTAATAGCCTCGGGGAAGCACGCGAAATGAGTATGATCGAACTGCTTCAGGAAGGTAAGAAAAAATTCGGGCCGATTGCAGCCGTTCGCCTGATGGACCGATGGATGGATATTGGCAGTGTGGAGGCATGGAACTCCGCCAACAGTTCCACGATAGACGATAGCGGTCGCTAGAAGCAGATTGGGTTAAACACTTGAGACTCGAAAGTTCGCGGGTACTGGTAACAGGTGCCGGTGGTTTCATAGGCAGCCACTTAGTACAGAGGTTGATCGATGATGGAGCGTCTGTCACGGCCTTCGTCCGATACAACTCGACCAGCAGCACCGGGTTTATCGACTCAATACCCGATCAATACAGTTCAGAGATTGAAACGATATCGGGAGATATTTCCGAAATTGATGATGTCGAAAAAGCCATGCAGGGTCAGGATGTCGTTTTTCATCTCGCAGCGATGGTCTCGGTTCCTTATTCCTACGAGGCCCCTGGCGCTTTTGTCGACACTAACGTGATAGGCACGTTGAACGTGCTGCAGGCCGCCAGACATAACGACGGGGTGAGGGTGATCCACACGTCCAGCAGCGAGGTGTACGGAACCCCGGAAATGACGCCGATCACCGAGCGACACCCGTTGCGTGCCCAGTCACCGTACGCAGCCTCTAAGATCGCAGCCGACAAGTTCGTTGAAAGTTTCTATCATTCGTTTGAACTGCCCTGCACAATTGTTCGGCCTTTCAACACCTACGGGCCCCGCCAGTCCACCCGGGCCATTATTCCGACAATATTAAGCCAGGCTGTTGCAGGCAGTCCCACCATCAAAGTCGGTTCGCTTTGGCCAAGACGCGACGTGACTTTCGTTGATGACACTGTCGATGGCTTCATCCGCGCCGCCACGACAGATGCGGCGATAGGACAGACGATTCACCTCGGAACCGGGATCGACTACTCGATTGAGGAACTCATCCAGACCGCGTGTGAGGTGCTGGACGTTTCCCCGGAAATCCAGACCGAGAGTGTTCGCGAACGACCCGAGAAAAGCGAAGTGAAACGGCTGATTTCAGATAACAGTTACGCTGCCGAAGTGCTTGGATGGGCTCCCAGAACCGAGCTGGCAGATGGAATGCTCAAAACTGCTGAGTGGATCAGAGAAAATTTGGACTCGCTAAAGGTTGGGGAATACGTTGTCTAGCAGATTGGAGATACCGAATTTCAATATTGGAGATGTCCCAGTTGGGTCAGACAGCCGCTGCGTGGTAATCGCTGAGGTTGGGCAGGCCCACGACGGCAGTCTCGGAACATGTCATGCGTTTATCGACGCCGTGGCTGATACGGGGGTAGACGGGATAAAATTCCAGACCCATTTTGCCGACGCTGAAAGCACTTCTGCCGATGTTTTCAGGGTTAAATTCAGTCGTCAGGATTCCACTCGAAAAGAGTACTGGCGCAGAATGGAATTTTCGGAGTCTCAGTGGGTCGGGCTGGCCAGTCATGCAGAAGAACGCGGTCTAATATTCCTCAGTTCTCCATTTTCGGTAATGGCAGTGGACGTACTTGACCGACTCGGAATACCGGCATGGAAAATCGCTTCAGGCGAGGTGACGAACCTGCCAATGCTCGAGCGGATCGTCGAGACGCGAAAGCCGGTGCTGCTTTCGACCGGCATGAGTCCCTGGAAAGAAATCGACGACCTTGTGAATTTCTTTGTCGACGCAGGGAGCCCATTGCTGGTATTCCAGGCCACGACCCAGTACCCGTGTCCTCCTGAAAAGACAGGGCTCAACGCCCTTACCCACATGATCGACCGCTACAGGGTGCCAGTCGGGTTATCTGACCATTCCGGAAATATCTTCGCCGGACTTACTGCCGCGGCGCTTGGAGCGAGCATGCTCGAAGTGCACGTCACCATGCATCGCGCAGCGTTCGGTCCAGACGTTATCGCTTCAGTAACCCTGGAAGAACTTGCCCAGCTGGTTAACGGAATACAGACGATACAAATCATGAAGGACAACCCGGTCGACAAAGACGAGATGGCAACAGACCTGGACGACCTGCGAAGGATGTTTTTCAAGAGTGTCGTAGTGGAAAGCGACCTTCCGGTCGGGCACATCTTGGCCGAAGCCGATCTGAGTACCAAAAAACCAGGAACCGGCATTTCTGCCGCAGAGTATCGGACAGTGATAGGCAAGAAACTCACTCGGTCAGTATCGAGAGATCACTTGCTGTCCCATTCAGATTTCGAACCGGTTGTTTGACAATCCGGGCGTCCCAATAGGAGTCGAAGACTTGCCGCGAAAAATATGTGTTGTCGTGACGGCACGTCCCAGTTACTCCAGGATTCGGACTGCGCTCACAGCCCTTATGCAACACCCGGCTGTCGAACTGCAGTTGGTGCTGGCGGGATCGGCATTGCTCCAACGGTACGGTGGCATAGAAGAAACGATAAAGAATGATGGGTTCAAAGTCGCCGCGAGGGCCCACTTCATGGTTGAAGGCGAAACGCCTCTCACATCGGCCAAATCAACCGGACTTGGCCTGCTGGAGTTGAGCTCGGTTCTGGCTGAGTTGTCGCCAGACATAGTAGTGACGGTCGCCGATCGGTTTGAAACGATCGCAACCGCGCTGGCTGCCGTTAACATGAACATTCCACTGGCACACGTTCAGGGCGGTGAAGTCACCGGGAATATCGACGAAAAAATCCGCCACGCCATTACAAAACTGGCGGACTACCACTTCGCATCAAATACGCTCGCGTCAGACCGGATCACCAAGATGGGTGAAGATCCCGATTTCGTGTTTGTCACCGGCTGCCCGTCGATCGACATTGCCAAATCGGTGATCGAAAACAAACAGTTCAAGTTGAACCGGTTTGAATCTTATGGCGGGGTGGGGCCGCCCATCGACACAGATAAACCGTACCTTGTTGTACTGCAGCACCCGGTTACAAGTTCGTTCGAGTACGCAAGTATTCACATCGGCGAAACGCTGAAAGCGGTTTCTGAAATTGGCCTGCCGACTGTCTGGTTCTGGCCAAACATCGACGCAGGATCGGACGGAACATCGAAGGGAATACGTAAATTCAGGGAGATCAATCTCTCTGCGCCGATTCATTTTCTCAGGGGTGTTGGACCTGAAGATTTCGTGCTTTTGATACGCGGATGTGCCGTATTGGTAGGAAATTCGTCTGCAGGTATTCGAGAAGCCTCGTACCTTGGGGTGCCAGCCGTGAATATTGGTGATCGCCAGCTTGGCCGACTCCGGGGACCAAACGTCATCGACACTGACTACCGGGCCGATCAAATCTCGTCCGCAATTAAAGCCCAGATCGGTACTGCTCCACCGGAGCCGGTCCAAATCTACGGCGATGGTTCAGCAGGTGAGAAGATTGCACAGATTCTTGCCACTGTGGAATTAAAAAACACGAAAAGGCTGACTTATTGACCGACCGAGGAGACCAACCCAGAACACTGTGCGTAATTCCAGCGCGAGGTGGCTCGAAGGGAGTGCCGGACAAGAACATCGCGCCGCTCCTTGGACGGCCCCTGATTCACTACGCGATAACCGCCGGACTTGCGTCTGAAACCATCGATAGACTCGTTGTTTCCAGCGATTCTCCCGAGATTCTCGCGGTCGCTGAAAAATACCCGGGTGTAGTCTCTCTGAGTCGTGGCAGTGGCCTTTCCTCCGATAACTCGCCATCTCTACCGGTCGTGGTCGATGCCTTACGAAAAATAGAAGAGATGGACCGACAACGGTACGACAGAATACTTTTGCTGCAGTGTGTCGCACCAATGGTTCTTCCTGAAGACATCAATGGTGTCCTCGCCGTTATGGACTCGGACAAAACCGACTCTGCGGTTACCCTGACAGGAGTTGGCGATCTCCAGCCGGGAAAGCTGAAAATCCTCAAAGGCGACCGTGTCGAGCCATATCTGGAAACTGAAACTCAGTGGACACGCCAGTTGCTGCCAGACGTATACATCCGAAACTCATCTTGCTACGCGGCGAGCAGGGAAACTATCGACTCCGGTTCTCTCTACGGCGCGTCGACTGCGGGTTTTGTAGTCCCAAGGGAACGTTTTGTGAACATCGACGAACCGGTCGACCTTGTGATTACGGAGGCGATGATGAAATGGCTGGCAAAACGCAGTACGAATCCGTTCATACAAGACTGGGTGGCGGGCTAACCCCGTGAAAATCTTTCTCCTCAGCCAGTCCAGCTCGATCGGTCTATTTCATTCGCTCGGACAGTCGCTGCGCGAAAAAGGCCACGCACAGGACATCGGCTACTACGTTTCGGAAGAAAAATACTACCGCCAGTTCCTGCAAAAGGTTCCAGACTTCGAGGAACAGTCGGTCGAGGTCATTAAATCGTGGGAGTTGCTCCGCGCGGCGAGTGCCAGTAATCCCGACTCGAAGTTGCTGGAACGATGGGAATCAAAATTAAACGGTGAGGTGCTCTGGGACGCGCTTATCAGTGACCGGCGAATAACCTATGGCGACCGGTTCGACGTAAAACTAGATTATGCCCCTGAATTCACCCACGCCGGTGCCCTGTCCTATCTCGGTCAATGTCTCGCTGCGTTTGACGGGGTTTTTGCGCGTTTTCAACCCGACCTGGTTGTTGGTTTCGTGTGCTCGACACTCGGGGAATACGTGGCCTTTCTCGTCGCTCGCAGCAGGGGCATCCCATACCTCAACCTCCGCCCGACCCGCGTCGAAAATTTTATGGGGGTTGGGACTACCCCGAGCGAACCTTCAGACATCGTGGCGGCCCAGTTTGCGCATTACACTTCAGGAAGACGTGATGAGTGGTGGGACAGGTCTGTTTCGTATTTACGCACAGCCCGGGATAGCGGCGCAAAGTACGAGGGAGTGATTGGGCCTTCCAGAAAAACCGCCGCCAGTTCGACGAATCCGTCACGTTTATTCGGAATCTCCAAACTGGTCAACCTGCGCAAGATTATGGGATCAGAAATAAAAGGAAGGCGCACGGCACCTGTTGGAGACCGTGGAACACCCGGCATGCTTTTGCCCGCTCTCTACAAACGAGTTTTTAACCCGTTGCGAGCAAGGCGGGTCCATCGAATGCTCAAAAACAAATATGTGAGTCCCAGCGACTTCAAAAACCAGCGTTTTGCGTTCTTCCCGCTGCATATGGAACCCGAGATCACCCTGCTCATTTACAGCCGGAGCTACCTGAACCAGATTGAGGTCGTCCGCAACGTCGCCTACAACCTGCCAGTCGGCATGAAGCTGGTCGTAAAAGAGCACCCGGTCGTACTCGGAAAGAGAAACCCAGGTTATTACCGGAAACTTCTCCAGATAATGAATGTCGAAATTGCCGACCCCGCCTATACGGCCAGTGATTTCATAGAAGGCTGTTCACTGGTTGCCAACATTGCCGGGTCAGTCGGCTTCGAGGCGGCGATCAGTCAAAAGCCGGTCATCACGTTTGGCAGGACTCCTTACGAATTCCTGCCTGGCTCAATGGTGAAACGAGTTACCGACCTGAGCGAGCTGGGCGCACAGATAAATCAGCTCCTTGAGAACTACCAGCATGACGAAACTGCGCTCACGGCTTACGTTGCTGCGGTAATGAGCACTTCAATACCCGTCAACTGGTACACGAATTTACTGGGCCGGAGAGCTTATTCAAAGCAGGACAACTCGTACCAACACGACATTGACGTTCTGGCAGAAGGGTTGGTAAAAACGTACGCTGATTGGCTCGCAAACTAAGTCGCTGTGATGGTCGTCGAGCGATCCACATGTATGGCTTTCCGCAACTTCGACCCAATGGGATGACCAGTTGCGCACGATGATGGATGATGAAGGGACGGAAACCTCTGGTAGCGACGAATAGGTCCATGAGGACCGTATTACTGGCTGCTTACTCGGGATTCGGATCGAGATATCTGCTCGGCAGCGGGATTGCCAGGCAACTCGCCGACATGGGGCTTCGGGTCGTTGTACTAACTCCGAACGCGTCAGACCCCATCTACAACAGCGAGTTTTCATCTGAAAACATTCACATTGAGCAGCTAAACCCGAGATGTTGGCCAGGGTTGCCAAAACGGTCGAGGTTGTACCGCTTCTTCAGTAATGTCCGCAGATTGACCCTTATTGGGTCGGGACAGATGAATACCCTGGACGCGCACTATTCTTCAGCGCTTCAGTATCCCGGAATCGGTAGCGGAACGCGAACGTTCATGCGCCTAAAAATGGTGTTTGTTCGAACACTCAGAAAAAACCACCGACTACGAAAACTGTTCTTTGGACTGGAAAACCAGCTTTTTTCCAGTGACTACCATCAGGAATTGTTCGATAAGTATCGACCAGATTTAGTCGTTACAACAGATGTTGGCTCGACCGACCCGGGCAACATGATACTTCGGGAAGCACAGGCGAACGGTACCAGCACTGCCGCTGTCGTGTTGTCATGGGACAACCCGTCATCCAAAGGCATTGGCAGCACAACGCCCGATAATGTGATTGCCTGGAACACCGTGATGAAATCTGAATTGACCGAGTATCACGGCATTGATAAGGATCATATTTTCGTCGAGGGGGTTGCCCATTTCGAACAGTACTTCGATCCAGAATTTCCGCCTGACCGGGCCGATTGGCTCGACCAACACAACCTGGATCCGGCGCGCAAAACTATTTTTTTCGGAAGTGCGTCCCCTTCAACTTTCTTACACAACGCACGTTTATTGCGCATGCTTCTTGAGGGGATAAAAGGTGGCAAATTCGTTGACGATTGCCAGGTGCTGGTCCGACTTCACCCGGTGTATTTCGCTGCGATAAAGGCAAAAAATAACTCGTCATTTTCTGAAATCGTTGATCTGGCAGATGAATTCGAAGGCCTGCTCGTTATCAACCGCCCAAAGATGGTCGATCAACCAACGGGGTTCATCTACAACATCGAGGACCAGCGAACGCTGGCGGGAATTTTGAAGCATTCAGATGTGATGGTGAATCTCTTTTCAACTCTGATGCTCGAAGCCTGCATCTTCGATCTCCCGGTCGTGAACTCAGCTCTGTATACATACCGACGGACGAACATCAGCAACAACATCGCCAGAAAATTCGCCCATATCAAGCCATTGCTGGGCATGGATGCCATGCAGGTCGCAGACTCGGAAGATCAACTATTCGACCAGATTAACGAATACCTGCAAGAACCATCGAAACACCGAGAAGGCAGAGCCAGAATCCGGATGTTGTACGGAGGTCCCAACCAGGGCACATCGGTAACAGCCATAGCGAATCGGCTGTACGATCTAACCATGAACCGAATCTGATCCAGAGGCGCAAGAACGTTGCCAGTTACTGACTATCAAGCGAAACGCCGCTATGCAGGCTCCGTGGCCGAGAACTATGACGTCAGAAGGTCACTGACAAAAAATTGGCAGATGGAAGACAGCATCATCCGGGATATCGCATCTTCACTACCACAATCCTCGACCATCCTCGATGCACCGGTTGGTACTGGCCGGTTTATCGCCATGTTTGTCGATCTTGGATTTAAGGTGTACGGCGTCGATATCTCGGATGACATGCTGGCAGTCGCAGCAAAGCACGATTCTGCGCAGGGAAGTGCCGTAACGCTCACCCGTGGTGATCTTGAAGCGCTTCCATTAGATGCCAATCAGGTCGACGCCTCATTCTGCGTGAGATTTTTGAACTGGGTCCCGGAACCAGTTATGTCTTCGGTAATAGGAGAGTTAGCGCGGGTTACCAAATCAACGGTGGTCATTCATGTGAGGTCGCGCCGAGCCGCCACCATGCAGGAATTAGTAGGTTCTGTTGTACCAGGCATTACCCGGATGCTAAAACCGGCAATATTGATGCTCACAGCCAAATCGGTGGTAAAAACACTGATCAGAAAAAAGTCTTCGAAAGCCGTCAGTGGCTACGTTCTGCATAGTGAAGCCGAAGTTATGGCTGCGATAAAATCGGCAGGTCTGGTTGTAGAAAAGCACATCAGCATCAGCACTAAGGTGTCTCTGTCGACACGAACGGCTGCTGCACAGTTCATCTATGTGTTAAAATTGGATGCCGTTTCAAGTTGAGGGCCATCGTTTTTGGATCCGTAACCGAAGTCGCGGGCATCCCGGGGGCTGGCAAAACTACGGCGCTGGAAACCCTGAAGAACGACCTGCACACAAACAAATCAGACAACTTCTCAAAATTCGCCTTGCGGATAATCAAACTCACACGAATTGACCGGGTCGCGCTTCTTATCACCGCTATCAGGTTCTGGCGCCTGTTGAGATTCGTTAGTCGTGAATCAAGTCTTCGGTCGATAATGGTCACGGTAACGAGTGCACCCTTTCGAAGACGGCCAGGCAAGCACCAATTCGGCAACAATCTGGTGCTCGAAATATTGTTCCTCTTGAACGACATTGGCACGCGTAGCGCTGCTGCGAGACTGGCATCAATAATTACCCAGCGGCACGCGGTAGTCGATGAATTATGGATGCAGGGGATGATCGGAGTCTGGCTTCGGCTTCCCAGTAAAAAACGAACCGTATTCTGGCAGGATCATGTTTCACGCCGCAACTGGAATTCTTCGATCGTCGTATCTATCAGCGGAAATACAGCGGCTTCCCGATTGAAACTTGCTCCGTCGCGCCCGATTGTTCGCTACGCTACTGCTACTGCAGCACCGGACGATCAGTTATCCGAGCAGCTAGATCGTCTAAACGGTCTCGCCAGATCGGCTATTCCTCCCTCAAACGTTGCCAACAGCAATCCAAAGGAACATTCTGTCGCGATGGAGGTCGGGGCAGCGGTTGCGCGGCTCGTACCCACATCGAGACTATTCATATGGCCAAGAACGAGAACGCTCAATCAAACGTGCCGATAGCGTCTATCGTTAAATCCACGCGCGTTTCGGTAATCATTCCAACTTACTATCGCTACGAGTTTCTGGAACGGTTGCTCAACGATCTTTCGACTCAGACGCACATGCCTGACGAAGTATTGGTTGTGGACCAAACCGCTCCTTCTGATCGCCCCGATGGTTTTTATCGGTCGTTCCCGCAGCTGCCACTGACTGTGCTTTTTTTTTCCAAACCGTCTCAGAGCGTGCCCCGAAACATCGGCGCAGCGTGTGCAAAGAATGATGTGCTGCTTTTCATGGATGACGATGTGATAATCCCAAACGACCTGATCGAAAATCATCTTGTCGTTATGGAACGAGAGCGAGTAGATGGCACCAGCGGCGCCACGAGCCACAGCGCCATTTTGCCACTCACTTACCCGTGGGATAAATCTGCGATGGACCCGATTCGCGTGCTCACGGCTTCTCCGAACTATAAATACAACGGCATGACAATTGGCATAAACGGGTTAAATTTTATGGTCAAACGGGAGACGTTAAAGGTTGTGGGAGGATTCGATCCTTTCATCCCGAGATTTACCGATCATGAACTTGGAATTCGATTATTTTTCAGCGGTGCCAAGATTTATCACACCTACGAGCCAGCACTGCAGCACTTGCGGGCTGACCGGGGCGGGACACGTAAATCTCTTAAAGAAAACGCTCGTGAAGTATCTGGCATATATCTCCACAAAAAACACTTCCCCGGCTGGTCGACCCGGCAGTTCGTTTTACTGAAGCTGATTAGCGCCGTCGCCGGGAAAGAATCTCGAAAGCGTCCGTGGAAATCAATAACGCGAACTGTACGGCTAATTAGAAGTTACAGGGAAGCAGGCCGCCTGCTCGCATCAGCTCGAAACTCGAACGCCGGTTCAACAACCGGATGGCTCGGTGTAGAGTCGGCAGACAGATCGTTCTACTCGGAAAAACGGTTCGACTCGTAGATGACAACTCGACCAAATGATCTCCGTACGATGCGATTCGACCGAATGGGGATATCGAGGTTTGCCACGGTTTGACAAATATGTTGTTCAAACGAATTGGACTGGATGATTTCGCATCGGCAGGTGTGCGCCAGACAATTTTGCGACACAAGTTAGCGGTATTTCTGGTCATAGTGTTTTCAGTGTTAGTACCGTTCCTGGAAGTCGCATTTATTGGCAACCTGTACTGGATAATTGATCCAACCGAAGAAGTTGCTCTGCTCAAATGGTTCCAATCGATATTCACCGCATTTCTCGGCGTGGATAGCGACAGCAAGATACCGGTATTCGGCCTTGCCGCCGGATTATTGACGCTGGCGGTCACATCTAAAGTGATTCTCAGGTACCTGCTTGCGAAAATCTGGTATTCGGTGTTCCTCAGCGCTTCGATCGGGTTAATCTCCGACTACGTTGAAGCCCCTCATTACAAAGTGACCTTCACTGATCAGCAGGCGATTTCAAACGCCACGCAACGCGAATCGGAACACTACGCAACATTTACGATAAATATCGTCATGCTGGCGGCGCTGCCAATTTCGGTCGCTGTTTTCCTCATTGCTTCGTACGCAATCTCTCCTCTCCTCGCCGTGCTGGTGATGGCAATCGGAATCGGAGTTTTAGCCCTGGGCTGGAAGAGGTATAAAATCTCCTACGCTATTGGAGTTCGAGGCGTGGCGATGCGGGCTGAACTACTGGGATTCGTGACCGACATTATCAATGGGATCACATCGATTAAGACGAGGGCTGCAGAAGCAAGTACAACCGAACGCTCCAAGAATTTCATCAGCACGACACAGCGATTCAGATACGAATCACATATCAACGTCCTGGTCATTGAAACCATTACAAGCACAGTCATTCTTGTCGCACTTCTAGGAGCCGTTGGGATAGCAGCGTTCAATTCTCAAATATCCGCGGCAAGCGTCCTGATTTTCGTGATTTTGATGACCAGGATCCAAAGACTAGTACAAGAATTTCAGGGACGAATTGTAAAACTGCGAGCGAGCCTTCCATCGGTGCAAAAGCTGGAGTCTTTACGGGCCGAACTGCAATCGACAAAAGAACTTGAACTAGAGCAGGCTGCACGAAAATACTCTAAATCCATCGTCAGGGTCGATCTCTCGAACGTGAAATTCAGTTACCCGGACCGCCCAGAACATCAAGTGGTAAACAATGTGTCTCTGACACTCCACGCTGGGGATCGTGTGCTGATTGAGGGGCCATCCGGTGAGGGTAAATCGACTCTCCTCCAGATTGTGGCAGGCCTTCTGGCACCCTCGGCTGGTGAAGTCGCCTTCAACACTGTACCTTTTGAGATAGATGAATACCGAGGACTGAGGCAGCGTGTCGCATACGTGTCGGGAGACATGCACCTGTTCAGTTCATCCGGCCGGCTTAATTTGGACCTCGCCGGAGAACTGGAAGAATCTGAGCAAGAGCGAATGATTGATGCAGTAAGTTTGACTGCTAGGTTCGCAGGCCGATTTGACGACCCGATTGGCAAGAACGGTTCCCAGTTGTCGCTGGGGCAGAGACAGAGGCTTCTCCTAACGCATGTGTTCCTGAAAAAATTTGACCTGATACTGATGGATGAAGCCATTTCTAACGTCGATCCCAAACTTCAAAAACTGGTGTTCCAAAATCTGCATGATTGGATAAGCGATGACACCATCGTGATAAATGTCGCACACCATGCCTCCGACACAATGGCTTACAACCGACGGTTCGTTTTTCAGGCCGGAAAGATAACGGAGTACTAGCGCCGGAACACCCGCTCGGCGTTGTCAGATCGACGTTGTCAGACGAATCCTCCCGGATAAGAAATATTTATGACCACTCAGCCACCGAAAACCGCGGGCAACGCTCCAAAACGTGTGGTCATGTTTTGTCGCAAGTACAACGATGTCGACCACATGGCCCCTATCGCGTATGCCCTTGCGAAACAGGGGCACCAGGTAGATCTGCTGTCGCTGAGTCCGCTCTTAGACATCGAATCCGATTACCGAACGGTGTATGTGCGGGACACAGTCGGTGTCCGGCTCGGGCATGTATACCGCGATTATTCAAGTTCGATAGCCAGCAAGTTAGTGGCCCGGTTGCTATCACCGAAGTATGCCATGTGTTCTGCCAGCGTCTTTGCCTCATCATTTTCCAGCTGGATAAGGGGACATGGCGCCGGTCGCGGGACCAGCAAGGTAAGCCGTAACCCACTGGATCTTCTGATGTGGGTTGCGGCGCGATATTTTCAGCGCTTCCTGTATCAACGCGTAAAGGGCCGCGTGCTGGACAAGTACGTCTTTAACCACAAATGGGCAAATGGGTTACTTCGCGCCGTTGGAGCTGATGTGGCGGTGTTCGACTGGGTTAAACCGTACCAATGGTCGGCAGGGTGCCTGGTGGAAGCAGCACGTGATCTTGGCATACCAACGGTTTCAGTTCCACACGGGATCCACCTGTTAACGGATCGACTGTATACACACACCCAGATCGAACGTGGGTATCCAGTCCGCTTCGACCGGAGTTTTGGTCAATTTGACGCTTTCGTGGTTCAATTTCAGCGATACGCGCAGACCGCGACGGAAAACGGTCTGCAACAAGACAAAGTGCATACTCTCGGGAGCGCCAGATATTGTCGAGAGTGGCATGAGATCTATGAGCGTATATCTCCCAAAGCTAAATTCCCGCCCGCCGTGATGGATGCTCCGGGGCTCAAGGTCGTATTCATGGACTACGCCGATGGCTACCGGATAAATACCAAAAATGTCCGTGATGGGCTGCAGGCAATCGACAGGATTCCCGGTATTACGCTCGTAATCAAACCAGCCACTCGCTCTGACAGGCTGGGTTCAACTGAGTTTCCGAGTAACGTAATACTCGCGACCCATATCCCATCTATCGCGCTGTGTGAATGGGCTGATGTGGTCATCGGCACAACGTCCAGCATTCTTATCGAGCCGCTGCTCAAAAATAAAGTTCTCGTGTACCCCAAATACTTTCACGAAAACACGATGCTGTTCGAAGAAATGAAAGCTTGCTGGACAGTCGGATCCACAGAGGAACTTGTGCAGGCGATTACGAGATTGAAAGCTGACCCGAACGAACGAGATTACAGCGCGGCTGATGTCGGCAAATTCTTACAGTACGTCGTCGAAGGCGGGCAGAAAGATCGAGACGTTCTGGGCGACTATGTTCAACTAATTACGAATCAAGAAATCGCTGTTGACGAAGTTGCGGTTGGATAGCCAACAGCCATTTTTCCAGTTCGACTCCAGTTCACTGCGTGGTAGGCACTGCTCCTGCCCGGCAGGTCATAAGGAGCTACTACACTCTGATTGGGCTCGTTCGACTGACTGAAAATAACGCTAAAATTCCGATGGAAAGGGCCGAGAGGCATTCGAATGTCGCAACGGTAGTCCAGGCGAGATGTTCCAGAAGTTCAAACACCATGAAACCAGTTAAACTCCTAAAAATTCCGGTCGATATACTGCTACGTGGAATTCTCGGTTGGCCGCTTCGTTTTTTAATACACTCGCCTGATCCGAGTTATGAACAGAAGCTCATCATTGATGCTCAGAACGATTTTCGCGACATTATCATCCGAGCAATAAAGCGTCCTTTTAGCGGGAAATCCGACCGCCGGAGCGTCGCAACTGTCGAAAAAAATTATGACCGACGACTCGCGGTAAAAGCGGAAACGATCAACGTTGTTAAGGCCCGTCCGAGCTGGTATTTGATCGACGGCAAACCGGTACTTTCCGACTGGAACGAATTCAGGCCCCACTCAGTGCGGATGATGCGAACTCTGGTCGGTGAGAATAAATTTGGTTCGGTGCTCGAAGTTGGCGGCGGCGAGTTGACATGGGTATCGGTCATGGCGGAAGCTCTTGGGGGTGACTCGGACTTTTATTCCGTGGATCTCAGCTTCGCAAGATGCCTTCAAGCTTCGCGCCTGGCAGTCGACCTTGACTTCGGCGTATCGGTGGCAAAAGCGAACGCCGCCCAACTGCCGTTCGCCGATTCGTCTATAGATTTAGTGTATAGCCATCACGCACTGGAGCAGATGCCGAGCATTTACAAGGACGTGCTCGACGAGATGTTCAGAGTGGCGCGTAAGCGCGTGATAATCCTTGAACCGTCGTACGAACTCGGAGATCTGAGGACAAAACTCAAGATCCGCTGCAAGAACTATGTCATCGGCATTGATCCATACCTTGAAAAACGCTATCGAGGTCAGATCACGAAAGGCATTCTGCCAACGCAGGGCAATCCGGCGAGTTTGACGGCATACCACCTCGTGGACCTGGACACTGAGGCTGAAAGAAGCGCGGTCGATCCGTATGCCTGCCCGGTCTGTCACGAACCACTGCTGGATAAATCCGGATTCGATTACTGCCGAACCTGCAAACTCGCGTTCAACAGGATTGAGCAGGTCAGAAATTTGGACCCTGCCTATGCCGTTGCCTACTATGAAAGCGACTGGATCAACGGCGTTGCCTCTGCCGCCTCTCCTGCCATCTCTTCTGCCCCCTCTAAGGAAGAAATGCGCTAGCGGTGTCCGTCGTGAATGGCAAACTCCCTGCCACATGTGCGGTCACCCGATGTGCAGTCAAATGAAAACGCCTCCACACTGGTTTCGTCGGCAATATCTTCAGTAACAGCCTTTCCTGCGAAAGACTGTTAACGGGAGCTTCACGATTCCAGCATCGCCTCACCGGTTGAAACGGGTTTTACTTTGCTGCCCTACTTGACATCTTCGAGCCACTCGCTGCCCAGGCAGAACTCGATCTGTGCCCGGTTGTACCGTCCGAGAGGCGCCTCTTTCAACTCAAACGTATGGATGTCCGATTCCTCGTCGTGCAGGTACTCCCAGTTCCTCTGCAGGTTAGATTCAAGAAACCTCGCATTCGCGGTACGGCCATCAACCAGAATCAGCGTTCCCGGGGCCAGAAAATGCTCAAACGACAGGATGTCGGCACTCATAGGCGGTCGGTTTGAATGGCGGGTACTCAACCCGCGGATGTCACCGACCGGGATAAATTGGTCGGGTGCATCAAGATAGATGAAATCGGGGCAAACGTTCGGCAACCGGTCGTACATAGTCACCACGCGTCCGTTGAAGGTCGACATCGATACTCCGCTGAAGTGAAACCGGATGTCGTCTCGGAGATCAGGCGGGATCATCGATTTGGTCTGTTCGATGAAATCAGCGTCGGCATCGACGGAGTGAAGGGTAAAAACATCATCCAGCCTGAGATTGGTGGCGACGTATTCCCCGTAGGCCTCCCTGTTTTTTCTGAGCGCATCGGCCATGACAAGTGTTGAAAAGCCGACCCCAAATTCGAGAACCGAGGTAACTTTACGCGACCTGATAATTTGGTGAAGTCTCGCAAGGTCGGCGAAAATGGCGGGACGAGGAACTCTGTTGTTTGGATCGACAGCGGCAAATAGCGCATCTCGCTCCGAATTGAATCGAGCGTCAGAATCCAGGCTGCCCAGGAACTGCAAGAGGCCCTCTTCGGCCAGGTATTCCGAAGGTGCGATGTCCAATCCAATGCCTCCAACACATGTCTATCAAGCGATTTATTGAGCGACGGGAACTGTTTGATACGCTCCCAAAAATGACGCCCCGGTTATGTTAGTCTCCGGCCCAGAATCATGACCACCTTTTCGCGTCGATCCCCAGAGGGTCGCATGCGTTTTCTCAGCAAGAATTATAGTGAGCCAGACTGAATTTTCATCGACACACGACACTGGTTGGTGAATCGTATAGACTTTTGACAGGTCACACAGTTGTGTATTGGATTCATGGACTGTTCGTATCTGTCGACAGGGAGAAGCAGAATGGGTAAACGCACCGTTGCAATCATGTTGGGCCGTGGCGGGAGTTCCGGGTTACCGGGGAAAAACGTCATGCCGATTCTCGGCAGGCCGATGATGGAATACCCTTTGATCGCTGCGACGAGATCCAAGTACACCAGTGATATCTACCTGACGACTGATGACGATCAGATAGCTTCCATTGGCATCGAATACGATTCGAAAATAATAAGTCGGCCTCCTGAACTCTGCACAGATGACGCCCTTTTTGAAGATGCCCTGATACACGCGTGGGTGCATGTCAGCACGAAGACTTCTCCCAAACCCGACTACGTCGTAATCCTGATGTGCAACGCCCCGATGATTGTTGCGGATCAGATCGACCGCGGCATTGAAATGTTGGAGTCCGATCCTGAAGCTGATTCGGCCGTCACCGTATCGAAATACAACATGTGGAGTCCGCTGCGTTCACGCAAGCTCCAGCCCGACGGGAGTCTGCTGCCATTCGTTCCATTTGAGACGTTCGGGGACCCTGCCACGCTTTCGTGCGACCGTGATTCACAGGGCGATGTGTACTACGCGGACATGGGCGTTACAGTCTCGCGCGCATCAGCACTCGACGACATCGAAAATGGTCTGTTGCCGCAAAAATGGATGGGCCAGAAAATACTGCCTATCGATAATTACGGCGGGATGGACATCGACTACGACTGGCAGATTCCGATTGCTGAGTACTGGCTGAAAGATCACGGATTTAGGCTGCGTGAGGATCGCCCGGCTCACAACCTCGATCCGATGGTCGATAAGACTGCGTCCCGAACGTAAACCGTAATCAGTGCGTTCGGCGCATGGTCATCGTGGAACATCAAGCGCGCACTAAGTAATAAACGTACACCGGGGCAGCGTTCGAAAGAATTAGGGCCTGGCAGATCGTCAGGGTTCAGGCAGCCTTCGTCTTTTAAGAACGTCTACCCAGCTGTTTCTTTCGGAGGAACGGCGTAGTCTTTCTGCTCGGCACCGCAATTCCAGCCCCAGGCTTTCTCGGCTGTTGCGCCATCACTGCCAGGCTCCACGACATATTCGTTAGGAGCATCCCACTCATCCAACCTCGTCTCCTGTGTCCCCTGGAACATCCGAGATGAGTAACGCTGATGAAATTCTTCGAAGATTTTGTTGCCTTCTACGGTATCTTTTTCAGCAAGCTGAATTCTCGGCCATTCTTCCTTCGGGAACTGCACATAAGACGTGAACGTCTTCATCAAGCCATCGATGTCCTTGCTGGGCAACTCGGGCATGTTGAGGAGCGAACTGGACGTCGTGTGCGTCGCGATCACGCTGTCATCAATATAGCCACGCTCAATCGCCAAATTTCTCAATTGGGTGCCGTGATACGGAGTGAAGATGCTCACCGTAAGCGAATCGTATCCGTGCAGTTGCCGGTTCAACTCGATGGTCTCGAAAACCATTTCCCGGTTCTCGCCAGGGAATCCGATCATATTGTTCACACTGAAAGCTATTCCGCTCTGCGCAATGGTATCGAAGTTACTGACGATTTCCTCGTTGGTCGGGTTCCGTTGGACCACCTCGCGCCGATATTTTTCGTTCCCGCACTCCAGACCAAAAGAAATCCTATCGCAATTTACGGATTTCATTAGGTCTAACCTCTTAGTGGAGGTATTCTCCGGGCGGGTATTGAACCAGAACGGGATCTTAAACTCCCGGTACATCTCGGCGAAAGCTTCGATTTCTTCCTCTGGTCGTGCCAGAAAACTATCGTCGATGATGTACAAATATTCCGGGCTGAGGTCGTCAATCAGATGGGTAATTTCTGTTCGGATGTCCTCCATGCGCTTCCTGCGCATGAAATTACCCAGGTGGTTTTCGCGCATTATTTCCACTTGCATCGGTGAATTGCAAAAAGTACACGAATACGGGCATCCACGGTACGTTTCGATGGGTACAGTTTTGAATATTCGGCCACCCATTGGCCGGTAAAAACGGGCCTCATCGAACAGCGAGAAGTCAGGCATGGTCCGCTGTATTTCGACCAGCGGGCGCATCCGGTTCTTGGCTATCGTGCCATCGGCACACTTGAACCAGACATTTTTAACATCCTCGCAGGACACGCCCATCCTGATTCTTTCGGCCACTTCGACAATAGTGTCCTCCCCCTCGCCCAGGCCGATCATTCCAACCTGCGGGTACGAAATCGCTTTGTCTGGCGCGGCAGTAACGAATACTCCACCCATGATGCTCGGGATATCAGCGTCTTTGACAGCCTCGAGAAGTGCAACGGCCTGCAAGAACGTGTCTTCGACAACCGAAACTATCATCAGGTCGGGCTTGAAATCGTCTACCTTGCGGGCAAAGTCACCGAGAATGTCGGTCTTGAACACCACTCCAAGGTCTTTCTCTTCGTCGAACTCGCGCGCCTGCAAAAACTTGACACGATTTTGCGGGCTACTGGTGAGATCGGAAACATAGTGTGTGGTGTCGAACAGGTCCACGAGGTAGCCCTCGTTCCGCAGGATGCCCGTGAACTTGGCCATAGCAAGTGAAGGCACAAGCATCATGGTCAAGTTTGGATAAACCAGTAACACACGAAAATTTTTGCGACGCTTCATCAACGTAACTCCGTTGCCGAATTTTTATCCGCAGATACTACCCTATGAAAAAAAATCAAGCACCTTGAAATTGCCTACTGTACTCAACGATTCTGAGCATGGAGGATGCTGCGTTTATTTTACGGCAGCATCGATCACTGGCGGTTGCTGGCGGTATGTTCGAAACACTGAAAACGATCAGTTTCGCCTGAAGCTGAGATGACATTTCGTTCACCGTGTGAGACTAGCCCGTTATCGCTCAAGCCTGAAATAGACGCGAACGAGCACGACGCATGCTCAATTACACGGCATAAAACATCATTTTTGTCATTCCCGCCCACTATAGGTCGACTCGATTTCCCGGCAAACCGCTTGCCATTCTGCTGGTCTAATTTTTGATCAGGCCCGATCCGTGGAAACCCGGACAGATCATCGCTGTCCCATGTTGCTAAAGCCCACCACTCGGATAGGCGCGACTGTAGACCAGGTGACGGGGGTCTCACTCATGCAAACTGATGGCAGCAAAGTCAGCGATAATAAATAAAAGACATAAGTTATCGTCCCATATCTCCATGCGGTACTCTCGCCAATCCTTATGGAAAATAACGACAATTAGAGTCGAAGACCCAACCTACCCAAATATTAACGCTGGTCCATTTGACTCCAAAATATACGAATAACTCAAACACCGCGTTACCGCGTGCCTCTTTGGTATTTCGGGCTGCGTTAT
Organism: uncultured Dehalococcoidales bacterium; assembly: GCA_964387235.1. GTDB lineage: Bacteria > Chloroflexota > Dehalococcoidia > Lucifugimonadales > Lucifugimonadaceae > Lucifugimonas. Next base: position 6,205 of record CAYLWG010000009.1, on the reverse strand, counting down.
AGTCACAATTTACCGATTAGGAAATAATGACCTCACTGCCGCCAATACTGGCGCTCGCTTCACTTTCGAACACCGTACGTTCGTTGCATATAGCGCGTAGAACCGTGCTACGAGTGGTATTTATTGTCCTGGCCTTGTACGTTGCGGGACTGTCGATCGCTGTTATTTCAACTCAGTCATCGGCCAACTCGCTGTTTGACACGGATATATCGTCCACTCTCGCAGAGGGTGAAATCGAACTGGACAGACTCGAAGATAAGCTGGGAGTTTTCAACCGCCGTTTTCGTGTTGTAAAAATATGGTCCTACCCGGCTCGTCAATTAATTAAATTGGCAGGCGTCGTTCCCGTAATCGAACGATATCGACAGGGAGCAGAATTGCTCCTCCAGCGGGTGGAAATCGATGCAGCGGCGGCAGGAACTGCGATTGAACTGGGGCGTTCCATGTTTGTATTCCGTGGAATCATTCTCACAGATTCGATTTCGATCTCTGACAGCGATGATGTAATCCGCCTGCGAGACTCGCTCGATATTCTCAAATTTGACTCGCTCCAGATTCTGGACGATATCGAACTTGCATCCAACGCTGGAAACAGTTTCGACGAACTCGGGATTGTCGGCCCACTTGGTGCCCTGAGCAAGCAAATGGACTCACAGGAAGCACGACTCGGGCAGGTCGCCGAATTTTCGCTCCTTCTTTCCGAAGTAATTCAGGCTGATCTCGAGCTCATGGCACAAATGAACAGCACATTCGACGAACTCAGGACCTTCGTCAATGGAGATGTAAGTATCCGAGAACTCAGCAATCTAGTTAACGAACTGGCGGATGAAACGAATGCGATCAGCGACAAAGCTCTCAAGATGGTCGAAACCGCTCCCCCTGGCGTACTGGATTCCGCATATGGCGATATTGTCCTGGACCTTCGCGATCTTAACGTTTCAGCCAATGAGCTGATAACCGGCATTTCCACGATTCTCGAAACAGCAGTGAGGTCATTCGACCTTCTCGTGTCTGCAGAAGGCACGTTGCTCGAAAACGGGGAAGTGATTACCGAGGTACTACAAACACTAATCGAGGCGGAGGAAGAGCTATCCCGATCGACGCTGTTAATCACAGGCAGCATCGAGACACTGCTGAAGGTCGGTAACACCGGGCCAATTTCACTGGGTCCGCTCGGTGACGTCCTGGGAGATCTGACAGCCCCATTGCTAGACCTGTCGACCATGTTGAGCGACGCCCCCCGAATCATGGCGGAAGTGTTCGCAATTGATGGCGGAACAAGCAGGTATCTGGTGCTTGGTCAATCGTCTGATGAGATCAGAGCCGCTGGCGGATTTACGTCGAGTGCATGGCTAATGACGTTCCGGGGTGGAGCACTGATCAGAAACGAATACCTGGATATTATATTGATCGAAGACAAAAGCATTCTGGCCGATTATCCCGAAGCATTTGAAGAACTGCAACTGCACATGAACGCAGGTCGCATGTACATGCGCGATGTAGGGTGGAGCCCACATTTTCCTGCGGTCGGAAAACTTGCCGCTGATATTTATGAAATCGGGAACGACCTGAGAGTTGACGGTGTTATTTCGATGACACAGTGGGCATTCATCGATCTCGCGTCGGCACTCGGCGGGTTCGAAACAGAATCAGGTTTCGTAAGTTCAGAAGAATTGCTGGCACTGATCGAGAAGGGCACCGACGATCAGGGCACCGGGTATCTCTCCTCATTATTCGATGCACTAATGACCTCTTTAACCGGCGGGAAGGTCAACGAACACAAAGTCGACTTACTTTTGACGATCAGATCGGCGTTCGAGAGCAAAGATCTGATGATTTACAGTGAGGATCCAGAAATCGAGAGTCGTATCTTCGACATCGGTTGGGACGGAGGATTGCGCAACTCATCACGCGACCTCCTCGCGATCATTGATTCAAACGTGGGGTGGAACAAGGTCGATCGAAATATCACTCGATCTTTCAAATACGAGCTTGATTTCACAGACCTTACCGAACCGCGGGCGACGTTGAATCTTTCGTACGTGAACAACTCATCGGCCGACTTCAACTGTGGAAATCAGGCCCCGAACCCGCGCTCGTACCAGGATTTCGTTCATGGCTGTTACTGGAATTACTTCAGAGTCTACGTCCCGCTTGGAGCCTATCTGACGGGCGGCGATGATTTGCCACTTGGGGATGGATCTATAGCTGCCAGAGTCAGCGGTCTGCCTGTCGGCAGTAGAACTGTACGTCAGTTATTCGACGATAATGGGGATTATATTTCGGGACTACTGTCCGTGGCTCCGCAATACACTGTAGACGTTGTACTGGAATACATCTTGCCCAATCAGGTCATCAAAAAAGAAGGGCCATTCTTGGAGTACTCGCTTGATGTCATTATTCAGCCTGGTATCCGCAGGCGATCTGGCTCCGTCGAAATCAGGCTGCCTGGCGGATACGAACTCGTTGATATTGAACCAGCTGCCAGTAATTTTTCGAACGATTTAATAGTAATAGACCTGAATTTGACCAAAAACCAGGTGATCCGATTGAAATTGCGCGAGTCATTTGGGCCGGGTGAGTAGTCGCGGTGTCGATCCACTTGTCGGTCATCTACAGGTTTCTCGTGATCAGCCTGATGTTGTTGATCGCATCGGCATGTACACCGGCCAATGACCCTGACCAGCCGGGGGCGACCACACCAGTAGTTGTCGAAACGCTTCCCACTGAAACACTGCCGACACAGGTTTCGCCCGTGGTTCCGAGTACCACGAATAGTCCGCCTGTAATTTCACCGACATCGACACCAGTTGACACCCCTGAGACGGAAGTGGAGAAGCCCACACAGCCGGTACCAACTCCCACACCAGAAATTATCCTCGCCGAACTAGCACCAGGCAGCGTTAGCATCAGCCAATGCCGTATATCGGGTGATCTGGAATTAACGGGATTTTCAAGGACGGGAACCGCACCCGCGCCCACACCCAGTCCGGTAAGTGCTGACAGCGGACCTCAAGAGGATCTTGTGTCCGAATTACGCGCTGAAGTCGATCCCATTATCGCCGCACTGATCGGGTTTAACACCGCGCTTCACAACGCCTGGCCATACGCAGATACAGCAGAAAAACGGGCCGCTCAGCTTCACATATTTGGCAATCGACTTGCCCAACTATGTTCGGCTATGAGCCTCCTAACGGTTCCGAATGACGCGTTCGACAAGGTGGCCGAACTCGCAGAATCAATGCGCGCCAGACACACCTGGGTCATGGCGGTTGTTGACGAGTTGACTTGTTGTAGTGATGCCCGCACGGATGGGTTGGACGTTGATCAGACAAGTAGTTACTTAGCAATTGTGGCATCAACAACTGAACTGAACGATTTTTTTGATAATTATTTAGGTAATCGTAACGTTGATTCAGAGCGGAGTATCGTCAACAAGCGATTCGGCCTAACAATGCTCCTCGGGAATCATCCCGTCGTGGTACGCAATACTGTCGACTTCCTCGTGATATTTGCCGAAGATTCAAAAATTCTGGGAGCCTATTCGCTGGGACCCGATGGTTGGAATGACGGAACCTCGATAAGAATCAGGCGACTACGAAATAGGACAGAATTTTCTGTGCCTGAGGCAATCACACAGTACGAAAATCTACTGACCCGTTTTGGTGATCCGAATCCCGACAATTACATGGATGTCCCGATGTTGAACGGAATTCGAATTCCATATCCGCCATTCGAAAACTCGTGGAGCGGTTCGGTTACGGTTTTTGTTGAGGACGGATTCACATATTTTGTTGAGTCGATGTGCAGGCCAGGTGAACCAGACCTGTGTGAGTTCGTGGATGCCTCTATCGATAGTATTCGACACATAAATTGATGGCCCGACAGATTAGTTTTGTGATGAGTTTGGCGAAGCCGGTTTATCACGAAACAGGCGTGGGCATTGCGCTGAATGACATCCGATTGAAAACGTAGACTTGTCGGGCGTCGTCTATGTCGCCTTCGTCATCGACGTCTTCGCGCACTACAACGGCGAATGGTAGATGTAGCGCTGCCTGCACGGCAGTATCGCCCCAACGCACCGTAACAAGAACCCCGGGCACGAGAGCCAGGCGATGAACCCGGTCATTTGCTCACCGGTGCTCACCCGAAGATCGTCTCCGAGCGCCTGGGACACGCCTCGGTGGCATTCACGCTCGATACCTATTCGCACGTCCTGCCCGGCCTCCAGCAGGCCGCGGCCGACCGGCTCGACCAACTAATGACCGGTGTCCGGGCCGTTGACCCCGCCTCCGGAGTGGCCGCCATCGATACACCCGTTTGGGGGCCATAGCTAAACCATCCGCCCCCGCAGGGCACGCGATGCGCACCGGCATTCGATGAATGAATGGTTTCTCTTCTTTCACGAGGGGTTTCTTGGAGCTTCGTAATCCACCCGCCTTTGCGTCCGGGTGGGCAGCGGGGCCGTCAGGAGTCCTTCTGCCGGGATCAAGCCCTAGTGTCCTGACTTTGAAGTCCGGCATCCAATTCCTCGCATCACGCGTATTCCCGCTTGAGGAGGACTGTAATGCGAAGAGGACGACCAGTATCTGAGTTGGCATTGACCACCGATGAACGCACAACATTGGATAAATGGGTGCGGCGCGGTAAAACATCGCAGGCCCTGGCGCAACGGGCACGGATTGTGCTGGCGTGCGCCGAGGGGAAGACAAATACGGCTGTGGCCGGCATGGTCGGCGTGGGCCGGCTGACGGTGGGGAAGTGGCGCTCCCGTTTCCTGGAACAGCGTCTGGACGGCTTGCTTGACAGGCCCCGGTCAGGCGGCACCGCGCACGGTGAGTGACGCCGATGTGGAGCGCGTGCTTACCCGCACCCTGGAGACGACGCCGCGCGGTGCCACTCACTGGAGCACGCGCTCGATGGCCGAGGCTTCAGGACTGAGCCGGAGCACCATCAACCGGATCTGGCGGGCGTTTTCCCTTTTGCTCACGCCAGTCATCTGGCAGCCCCACCGCAGCGGAACCTTCAAGCTCTCCAGCGACCCGCTGTTCATAGAGAAGGTACGCGACATCGTGGGCCTCTACATGAACCCGCCGGAGAAGGCGCTCGTGCTCTGCGTTGATGAGAAGTCGCAGATACAGGCGCTCAACCGCACGCAACCACTGCTGCCGATGCGGCCCGGCCAGATCGAGCGCCGTACGCACGACTATGTCCGGCACGGCGCAACCTCTCTCTTCGCCGCCCTGGACGTGAAGACCGGCAAGGTGATCGGAAAATGCCACCAGCGCCACCGCGCCATCGAGTTTCGCAAGTTCTTCGACCAGATCGATGCAGCTGTGCCGCCTGACCTGGACGTCCATATGGTCCTGGACAATTACGGTACGCACAAGACAGTGCTGATCCAGCGCTGGATGGCAAAGCGCCCCCGTTTCTACATGCACTTCACCCCGACGAGTTCCTCATGGCTGAACCAGGTGGAGCGGTGGTTCGCCGAGCTCACCCAAAAACAGCTGCGGCGCGGCGTTCATCGCAGCACCCGGGAACTGAAGGAGGCCATATACGACTACACGAAGGTGAGCAACGAGAACCTCAGGCCATTCAAATGGACCAAGTCAGCCGACGAAATCCTCGCCAACCTCGCACGCTTTTGCAAACGAACATTGGAGTCAGGACACTAGTGTGCTCAAAGCCGAGCATCTTGAGCGGCCCGGCCGGGGTTTACCAGGTGGGTCGTGTGGGGCGGGGCGCCCTGGCCCGGGATGCACTCTCTATCATGGCATCGACGGCGAAGTCTAAAAACGTCCTAAATCGTTAACAATCCGTAATTCATATTAGGCCACCATGACTCGGGAGGGCCTTAAATGGCACCGAATAGGGCACCGTTTTTCGCGTTTTGAGTGGTGGGCCTGGGATGACTCGAACATCCGACCTCTACTTTATCAGAGTAGCGCTCTAACCAACTGAGCTACAGGCCCATGCAAGACGGTCGGCCCTCTGGCCTTCGAGCCGCTCACAGATGGGAATTTTACTACTGCTCGCCAGCGATTGCGTGCCGAATTATCCACAATCGACGAATTTTTGTAAAACCGCGATCAATACCCGGAAATACAACCGTATTCGGGTGTCTCGCGCGGTAATTCGCCGGGCGCGAAAAGGCCCGGCTATGCCGGACCTCGTTCAAACCGCCTTAGCGAACTGAACAGTG
>CAYLWG010000008.1:23787-30037 GCA_964387235.1 uncultured Dehalococcoidales bacterium | reverse complement strand
TCAAGGTGGTAGCGAAGGAGATCGCCGCTCCCGCCGGTGGGTATGCGACCTTCATGCCGCGCCCGTTCGAGAACCGGCATGGTTCGGGAATGCACACCCACATGTCACTTTTCAGAGGTGATGAAAATGCGTTCTTCGATGCGGACGCCGATCTTCACCTTTCCGAAACTGGCCGACAGTTCATTGCAGGTCTGAAGCACCATGCCGCCGCTATGTGTGTGGTGACGAACCAGTGGGTCAATTCCTACAAACGGCTGCAGCCTGGACTCGAAGCCCCGGTTTTCGCTTCGTGGACCACCGGCAATTTTGGCGATCTGATACGGGTTCCGACTTACAGGCCGGGACGAGAAGAAGGCGTCCGTGTCGAATACCGTGCGCCCGATTCTGCGGCAAACCCGTATCTACTGTTCTCGGTTTTGCTCGCTGCCGGTCTTGATGGAATCGAGAAGAAGATGACGCTCACCGCTCCGATCGAAGCCGATGTGCATGAAATGTCGGAGGCCGAACTGAGCGAACATGGAGTGGCAAAATTGCCAAGAACTCTTGATGAGGCCATCCGCTGCGCGGAAAACAGCATGTTGCTTGAAAAGGCCCTCGGGAAGACCGTTATGGGCAATTTCCTTGAGAACAAGAGGCTCGAATGGCAACAGTTCTGTAGAACAGTGACCGATTACGAGAAAACGAGATACCGGCACCTGTAACCAGGAACTCCCCGATAACAGATTTAACTGGCCGAATTAACGAACCAAAGCAAACAGGATAAGCATGACCGAAGCCCGGAATAATTTTAATCCCCACCCCGAAACGGTGTTGCCCGACTTCACCGATATTGCTGAACGCGGGCTGTATGTTCCTGAACTGGAACATGATGCCTGTGGTGTTGGAATGGTTGCCAATATCACTGGCAAGCGCACTCACAAGATCATCGATCAGGCACTTGAGGTACTGGTTAATCTTGGGCACCGTGGTGCGGCGGGGGCCGACCCGCTGACGGGTGATGGCGCTGGCATAACTATTCAAATGCCTGACGAATTCATGCGTAGAGTGGCCGGGCAGGAAGGGTTCAATCTGCCGAACGAACGCCGTTACGGTGTTGCGATGTGCTTTTTGCCAAACGATGCCGCACTCAATTCAGCTGCGCGCAAAGCCCTGGAATCGGCGAGTACTGAGAATGGCATGCAGGTACTCGGGTGGCGCGATGTTCCGATCAACCCGGATGCTATCGGTGTAACCGCCAGAGCGATCATGCCGAAGATCGCGCAGCTGTTCGTCTCTGCCCCCGAAGGAATCGAGGGTGATGATTTCGAGCGCAGGCTGTATCTGGCCCGAAAAACTGCCGAAAAGCAGTTCCTGTACGCCGAGTCGGATCCTGAGACTCGCAAGGTTCTGCTCCGAGAATTTTATGTCTGCTCATGGTCGGCCAGAACCATGATCTACAAGGGCATGCTGCTGGTTGAACAGCTTGGCGAATTTTTTCCAGACCTTAACGACCCCAAGATGGTCAGTGCGTTCGGTCTCGTCCACTCGCGTTTTTCTACCAACACACTTGGCTCGTGGAAACTGGCCCACCCTTACCGCATGTTGGCCCATAATGGCGAAATTAACACTGTGCGGGGCAACCGAAACTGGATGCAGGCCAGAGAGCGGACGCTTGAATCGCCATTCTTCGGCGACAAGATCGATCAACTAACGCCGATTTGCGAACCGGACGACCCGTCCGATACTGCATCACTCGATAATGTGTTCGAACTGCTCCGCATGACTGGCCGATCTGTTGAACACACGGCAGCGATGCTGATGCCCGCCGCCTGGTACGGTCACGAATCGATGCCGCAGGAGGTCAAGGACTTCTACGAGTATCACGGCAACATTATGGAACCGTGGGATGGCCCGGCGATGATCGTGTTTACCGATGGCGACGCACTCGGGGCGGTTCTCGATAGAAACGGGTTGCGTCCGTTCCGTTACTGGGTCACAAAAGACGATTTGCTTGTGATGGCGTCAGAAGCGGGTGTCCTCAACATCGAGCCAGAACGCATCAAGTACCGCTCTCGCCTTGAGCCGGGGCGGATGTTTCTCATCGACTTCAAGCAGCAGCGCATCGTTGAGCCAGACGAAGTTATTCGACGAATCGCATCTCAAAACCCTTACGGCGAATGGCTCGAAGCCAACCGTGCAACTGTCGATTCGCTAGCCGAAGTAGACAATGTTCCGGGTACCGATATCGAGAGTCTCGTGAGTCGCCAGATGGCCTTTGGCTATTCAAGAGAAGACCTGCACATGCTGATCCGCCCGATGGCGATCACGGGGCACCAACCGCAGGGTTCGATGGGCAACGATGCCCCGCTCGCCGTTTTGTCGGACAAACCACAGAACCTGTTCAACTACTTCAAACAAGCGTTCGCACAGGTGTCTAACCCGCCGCTTGATGCCATACGCGAAAAGCTGGTTACACAGCGAGCAGTACCGGCGGGCCGTCGCACGAATATTTTCGAAACGACGCCCCTGCATTGCCGCACGCTGCGTATCGATCACCCGGTTCTCAAGAACTCTGAACTGGCGAAGATCAAGGCTTCCAAATTGCCGGGTGTAAAAGCCAAAACAATTTCGACGTTGTTCCCGGTTGCAGGTGGCACCGACGCGCTCGACACCGCCCTTGACCGCATACGCGCCGAGGCCAGCCAGGCCATAGAGGATGGGTACACCCTGCTCGTGCTGTCCGATCGCGGAGTGGACAGTGAACACGCGTATATTCCTTCGCTTCTCGCGACTGGAGCGGTGCATCACCACCTGATACGGGAACGCAACCGGGCACAGGCCGACATCATCGTCGAATCGGGCGAGCCGCGCGAAGTTCACCACTTTGCGACTCTGTTCGGGTATGGCGCTTCGGCGATCAACCCGTATCTCGCCCTGGAGACGATTGCCGGGCTGCGCCTGCGCCCGACTGCTGAGGAAAGAATTCCGTTGCAGGACAGGGCCGAGGAGAATTTTCGGGAGGCGATCGAAGAGGGCGTTATCAAGACGATGGCCAAGATGGGCATCTCTACCCTTCAGGGCTATATCGGCGCGCAGATATTCGAGGCGCTTGGGCTTTCACAGGAACTTGTCGACGAGTTCTTCACCTGGACTGTTTCGCGTATCAGCGGTATCGGTACGCGTGAAGTGGCCCTCGATCTTCTGGCTAACCATTCGCGTGCTTACTCGCCCGACAACATTCCTTCCAACCTCAAGCTGGATCTGGGCGGTCTTTACCTGTGGCGGGCGACCGGTGAACGCCACATGTGGAACCCCGACACGATTTCACTGCTGCAAGACGCGGTAACGCGAAATGACCCTGATGTTTACAGGCAGTTCGAGGCGGCTTCGGATGAAGAAGGCAACGAGCACATTACGATTCGTAACATGCTGGAGCCTGTCTTTGAGGACGGGGTTCCGCTGGAAGAAGTCGAATCAGCCGAGGATATCGTTACACGCTTCGCAACCGGGGCCATTTCACTTGGGTCGATCAGTCGTGAGGCCCACGAAACTCTCGCGATAGCTACCAACCGCATCAAGGCCCGGTCGAACACGGGCGAGGGCGGCGAGGACCCCGAACGGTTTAATCTGGAAGAAAACGGCGATTCTCGCTCAAGTGCGGTCAAACAAGTTGCCTCCGGCAGGTTTGGGGTTACGACCAACTACCTGGTGAACGCAAAAGACCTGCAGATCAAGATGGCGCAGGGGGCAAAACCAGGTGAGGGTGGTGAAATTCCGGGGCCGAAAATCTCGGACTACATCGCGTACATCAGGAAGACGACTCCGGGTGTTGAGTTGATATCCCCGCCGCCGCACCACGATATCTACTCGATTGAGGATTTGGCTCAACTTATTCACGACCTGAAAAACGTGAACCCGGACTCCCGTATTCACGTAAAACTCGTTTCGGTGGCGGGTGTCGGAATCATTGCCGCAGGTGTTGCCAAGGGCAAAGGCGATGTTGTGTTGATTTCGGGCGATTCAGGTGGCACCGGGGCGTCGCCGCTCAGTTCAATTCGCCACGCGGGCCTGCCGTGGGAACTTGGACTTGCCGAGACGCAGCAGGTGCTTGTTGCCAACGGGCTACGTGACCGAATTGTGGTGCAGACAGACGGCCAGATGAAGACATCGCGAGATGTCCTGATCGCTGCACTGCTTGGTGCCGAAGAATGGGGCATCGCAACGGGCGCGCTCATATCGATGGGTTGCATCATGCTGCGCAAGTGCCATCTGAACACCTGCTCAGTTGGTGTTGCGACGCAGGATCCTGACCTCCGTTCCAAGTTCACCGGCACACCCGATGCTGTAGTGAACTACTTCATGTTCCTTGCAACAGGCCTGCGCGAACTCATGGCGAAAATGGGTTTTCGCACGGTTAACGAGATGATCGGCAGGGTCGATAAACTCAAGGCCCGTGAAGATATCGAACACTGGAAGGCGAAAACTCTCGATCTATCGCCCATCATCATGAAGCCGAAATCGATGCCGAACGACCACCCGTACCAGCAGATATTGCAGGATCACGGCCTGGACAAGGCGCTTGATAACAGGCTCATCGAGCTGGCACGACCAGCGATTGACAGGGGCGAAAAGGTTAGCGAGACCATTGCCGTAAAAAATATCAACCGAACAGTCGGGGCAACTCTGAGCGGTGTAATCGCCAAAAAGACCGGTGAAGAAGGTCTGCCGGACGGCTCTATCAACTTCACATTTAAGGGATCGGCCGGTCAGAGTTTTGGGGCCTGGCTGGTGAAGGGTGTCACGTTCAAGATCGAAGGCGATACCAACGACTACTTTGGCAAAGGTCTCTCAGGCGGAAGGCTTGTAATCACGCCGCCAGAGGGCAGTTCTTACGAGGCGCACGAAAACATCATCATCGGCAATGTGGCACTTTATGGTGCAACAGGCGGCGAGGCTTATGTAAACGGCCTTGCGGGCGAACGGTTTGCGGTTCGAAACTCTGCGGTAACGGCAGTTGTCGAGGGTATCGGTGATCACGGCTGTGAGTACATGACCGGCGGTAAAGTTGCGATTCTGGGCGAGACCGGCCGTAACTTTGGCGCGGGGATGAGCGGCGGTGTTGCCTATGTGATAGACCCCGATGGCTCGTTCGAGAAGCATTTCAACAGCGCGATAGCGGACCTGGTTGAGGTAACGCCGGGGTCTGACGACGACCGTGTGCTGAAGGGGATGATAAAGAATCACCTCAAATACACCGGCAGCAGGCTCGCCCAAAAACTACTGGCCGATTGGCCGACAACTGTTAAACAGTTCAAAAAGGTATTCCCCAGAGCCTACGCAAGGGTTTTGCGAAGACGTGCCACGGCTGCGTTATCTGCAGGGGATGGAGTGAGCAAGGGCAACCGAGTTGGAGATACGCAAGGTTTCTCAAAATCCCCGGAGCCCCCAGAGTCGAAAGAACAGGTAGGCAGCCGTGGGTAAAGTAACCGGATTCATGGAGGCTCCGCGCAGGACGCCGGCCAGACGCGATAAGACAGAACGAGTCGGCGACTGGCAAGAGGTGTATGTGAAGTGGGGAGATGGCGACGCACGGCGACAGGCGAGCCGCTGCATGGACTGCGGCGTGCCGTTCTGCAACAGTGGGTGTCCTCTCGGGAACCTGATTCCCGAATTCAACGATTTCCTGTACCACGGTAACTGGGAAGAGGCGCTTCATCGTTTACATGCGACGAACAACTTCCCGGAATTCACGGGGCGTATCTGCCCCGCTCCGTGTGAATCTTCATGCACACTGTCGATCAATTCTGACCCCGTGACTATCGAGATGATCGAAAAGGTCATCGTGGATCGCGGCTGGCAGGAGGGCTGGATCAAGCCTGAACCTGCCGAGAACAAGACCGGAAAGAAGATAGCCGTTATAGGTTCAGGCCCCGCTGGTCTGGCAGCGGCCCAACAGTTGGCTCGTGCCGGTCATTCGGTAACGGTGTTTGAGCGAAACGAGTACGTTGGCGGCTTGCTTGCACTGGGTATTCCTGAATTCAAACTTGAAAAACACATCATCGAGCGACGTGTTGACCAGATGCGCGAAGAGGGTGTCGAGTTTCTCGTAAACATCGATGTCGGTGTCGATATCACCCATGAAGAGCTGCTCGACGATTTTGACGCAGTGTGCCTTTCGGGCGGTTCCACTATCCCGCGGGATTTGCCAATCGAAGGACGCGACCTTAAAGGCGTTCACTTCGCCATGGAGTTCCTTACTCAGCAGAACCGA